>JADFGC010000066.1:0-5876 GCA_022567895.1 Nitrososphaerota archaeon | reverse complement strand
AACAAAATAGAACGTTGATTTTTCATATTATTCTCCCATATGCCTGATATTAAATCACGATAGCTGTTGAATATTTTATAGTTAAATAATGCCTTGACAAATGAATGATTTGTGGATTTTACTGACTTTTTTCCTTTTGCTCCTGAAGTTGGGTATCCATTTCTAAGCCTTGTAAGCTTTTTTGGTTCTCTGATACCATTTGTTCCAGTTCCACACTTCATTTTTCTTGCCACGATGGCAGTCGGTGATCAATTTAACATTCACATATTGGCTTTGCTGTCAGCAGTTACCGCCACAGGTGCAAAACAGATTATTTTCTATGCAAGTTACACTGGAAGGCGAATAATTAAAGAAGAAACCAAGAGAAGAATGAAGCCTTTTCAGCGTCTTGTAAAGAGATATGGTGCATCTGCTGCCTTTGTTGCTGCTGCCACTCCAATACCTGATGATTTAGTATACATTCCACTTGGTTTGGCAAAATACAACCCAAAAAGATTCTTTGTTGCTACTTTGACAGGAAAAATAGTTCTAAGTTATGTTATAGTGCTGGGCTCTCATTTCTTTGGCGATGCATTAGATCCCTATTTGGAACAAGTTGAAGATCCGACAATAATTTACGGTGGAATCATAGTTTTTGCGGTTGCGTTAACAATAATTATCATTCTTATGTTTAGACTTGATTGGCACAGGATTCTCGGAACAGTTGCTCCTTGGACTCTTTATGATGATGAAAATAATTCAGAATCTTAGATTTCTATCTTAAAATTCCAAAGTTTATCGGCACCATTTTTTATCCCAACCCTTTTACCTGAGAATATTTTTTTTCTTGAATCCATGCCTTCAGTTATGTAAAGTTCACTTTTTTTAGATAAATCAACACCATATTGTTTTTTGTTAATTTTTAGTGCTTGAGTTAGTTTTGCAGGACCATTAGTTAAATTTGAAAGTCTGATAGTTTTTCTATTTTTTTTCATTATGTCAATTCCTTTCTGTGGTTTTAACGCACGAATTAAAACTGCACCTGCTTCTACATTTTCACTTCTTGATACTGCATTTACACAATAATACATTCCATAAGTAAAGTAAACATACGCTCTTCCAACTTCTCCAAACATTGCTTTGTTTCGTTCAGTTCTTCCACGAAATGCATGACTTGCAGGATCATCTTTGTATCTGTATGCTTCAGTCTCTATAATTGTCCCAGAAATTATCTTATTTTCATTTTTGTGAACAAGATTCTTTCCAAGTAATTCTTTTGCAACTGTGACTGTATTACGAGCATAAAATTCTCTAGGCAACACTTTCATTTTTACTCACTTTGAAAGTCTTTCAGAATCTTTACTAATGCCTTCATATCTTTTTTTAGAGTACTCAATAGAGACTGATTGTAAATAGTTGCAGCAGGATGAACTGTCAAAAAATAAGTTTTGCCATCTTTTTGAATTATTTTTCCATGATTTTTTGTAATACTGTCTCCTCCTAACAGTGAATGAAAAGCAGTATTCCCCATGATGCAAATTATTTTTGGTTTAATCAGTGCAATTTCAGATCTTAAAAAATTCTCACAAGACTTTTCCTCTTTTTCCAAGGGCACCCTGTTTTTTGGTGGCCTACACTTTACAACATTTGTAATGTATACTTCGTCTCTAGATATTCCAGCATATTCTAATGCAATAGACAGCTTTTTTCCTGCAGCTCCGACAAAAGGCTCTCCTTTCTTATCTTCACTTCTACCTGGGGCCTCGCCAATGAAAAATAGTTCAGCGTTTAAACTTCCTTTTCCTGGAACTGCATTTGTTCTAGTTTTACATAGATCACATTTTTTGCAAACTATTACCTGTTGTTGAATTTTTTCTAATTTTGAAATCATTTATGATTCTACGCTCTTTACAGTAGCTATTCCTCTAACAGTAGGTCCACCATTTCCCATAATCATTGATTGCATTGGATCTCCTTTCCCACAATTTGTAATTGGCCTAACTGTGAAATCTTTTCCACATGCATCAATTGACTTGAAAAATTCTGGTGCAGTTCCAAGAACAATTACATCTCTAAGCAAATCTGTAATTTCACCATTTTCAATTTTGTGAGCAAACTGACATGAAATACTCCAGTTGTATCTTTTCATATCAATTGATGGGATTTTCATATTAGAAACAAAAAATCCTTCCTTGACATCTTTTATCATTTCTTGTGGATCCCAATCTCCTTTGTCAATACAGGTACAAGCCATTCTTATCAAGGGCATAAACTTGTACGATGTTGCTCTCATATTTGCAGTTGGTTTTGTGTCAAACTCTTCTGCTGTTTCTCTATTTTGTAAATGGTTTGTGAGAACCCCTTGTTCAATTAGATTTGTTCTTGATGATTTTACACCTTCATCATCATAATGATACCATCCTAAACTTCCTTCTAATGTAGGGTCGTCAAACACATTGAGATTATCTGAACCAATCTTTTCTCCAATCTTTCCAGCCCACCATGCTCCTCCTGCCCAAGCCATTTCCTTTCCTAAAACTCTGTCTGCTTCTGAAGGATGTCCTAGTATCTCATGTGTTAACAATGAAACAAAATCAGGATTCAAAACAACTGTGGATTTACTTTCTTTTGCTGGCTTAGCATCAATTAACTGCGATGCTTTTTCTGAAACAAATTTTGCCTTTTCTAAAATATCAATTTCTTTTGTAATTTTTTCCATTCCTCCTCTACCACCTTCTGTAATGTTAACTGACTGAGTTAGCCCGGATTCATGGGCCGTTGCAACAAGATCGACAACAACATCTGTTATGTTTTGAGAAATTTTTGAGCCTTCTGAACTTACAAAATATTTGGAGGTTATCGCAAAACCCAGGCTAGTAACTGCTTTGATTATTCTTTTTTGGCTCTGAATTATCTTGTCGCAATCAAAGCCAATCTTGACCAATTCATCAAGACTTGGATCATTTAACACTGGATAATCTATCTTCTGTTGATTTGTTGAAATGTTTGCTAGATTTACTTTTGTTTTATTTTTCTCTCCATAATGCTGTGCAGTTTTTGCTGCCTCATTGACTGCGTTTTCAACATCCTCGAATGAGTGAGGATTAGAAATTGAGAAAAATCCCCATGCTCCAGAATGTAACACTCTGATTCCTATTCCATTATCCTCTTTAGAAATTGGATATTCTATTTCTCCATTTTCAATCAGAATTCCTTTTTTTGTAATAGATTCTGTTCTTACATCACAATATTGAGAACCATTTTTTGAAGCAAAATCAATTGCTTTTTCTGCAAATTCTTCTAACTGCATCAAATACTATGATTTGATTCCATTCCTAAATCTTATGTTTATTTTTTAAAAATGGTAAAGGTGAAGGTAGTACCAATATCTGGTGTGCTTTGAACTCCGATTTTGCCACCATGAAATTCAACAATTCCCTTACAAATGGATAAACCAAGTCCACTTCCACCAATCTCTCTTGTTAGTG
The DNA here is from genome assembly GCA_022567895.1 of Nitrososphaerota archaeon. GTDB lineage: Archaea > Thermoproteota > Nitrososphaeria > Nitrososphaerales > Nitrosopumilaceae > DRGT01. Next base: position 2,409 of record JADFGC010000066.1, on the reverse strand, counting down.
ATGCATCCACTTGATAGAATTTTTTGAAGAGATCTTTTTGTTTATCAGCTGGAATACCAACACCATTGTCTTTTACACTGATTTTGACTTCAGATGGATAATCTCCAACGTTTATTTGAATAGCACCAGCTTTTTCTTTCACTGCCTTTAAGGAATTTTTTAATAGGTTAGTAAGAACCTGACCAATTCTTTCAGAATCATGTAACAACACAACATCAGGACAATTCACTGTGATCTTTACTTCTTTTTCATTAGCTGCTAGTTGCATGGCTTCAACTGCTTTTTCAACAGTGCTTTTTATTGAAGAACTTTCTTTCACCATTCTTAATTGGCCTAGTTCTAATTTTTGCGCATCCAAAAGATCAGAAATAATATCTAACAAAGATGTGGCACTTGATTTTATTATTGATACTCTTTCTCTTTGCTTATCTGTTAGTGGACCTAAATGTTCACTCAAAAGAAGATCAGAATATCCTTGAATTGGAACTAGAGGGGTTTTTAGCTCATGCGTAATCATAGCTAGAAATTCATCTTTTGCAATGTCTGTTTTTTTTGCCTCTGCTTCTTTTTCTTTAATGGTGTCTGACATTATGTTAAATGACTGTACAAGATCTCCAACTTCATCTGTTCCTTCATACTTGATTTTTTCACCATAGACTCCTTCTTTTACGCGTGATAATCCTTGTGAAATAATTTGAAGTGGGCTTAGTGATTGCCTAATCACAAAAATTACTGCACCAAAAACTATGATATCTACAACTACTAATAATTGAATTATGGTTTGTTCAACATCATTTGATTTGTTTAATTCTGCATTCCAAGCATCCAATAAACCATTAATTTCTAAAAAAACTATTGATTTACTTAATCCTAAATTATCTTTCGCCATTTGGAATTCAGGGGATAACATTGACTTGTCTTCTAAAATTTTAATTCGCAGTTGTATTGCTTCCCATAATGGTTCTAATTCTCTTAACGATTGTGAATTTTCTCTTGGAATTTCAATTAAAGTTTGAGAATTATGTCCTTCAAGTGGAGCAAGATCTGTTGTTGATTGACCCGTAATCTCTCTAATACTATATTCAAAGTGTAATCTAGAATTTTTTAATTCCTCTAACACTCCTTCTTCTTCACCTATAGACAATAACAAAATTTCACGAGCAAATTTCTCAGCATGAGTCTCCATATCTTCTACAGCTTTCTTATGTTCACTGTAATCTCTACCTAAGTCATTTACTTCAAGTTTGACATCATGCACTAAAAGTAGCAACACCTCATTTTTTTCTAATACATAATCAACTGCACCAATAACCTCTTCATCAAAAACAGATGTTTCTTGTACTATCAATGCATTATTCTTGTAACTGTTCCATGATCCGATAAGCATGTCATACTCTTCTAAAATTTCATTTGGAATTGTAACAATTTTTTGTTCTCTAATTGTTCCACCATTTTTTAAAACATCGAAATCCATTTCAATTTCCTGAATCACATTTTTTAAAACATCTCTGTCTTCATCATTTCCATTTGCAATTGATGAAGCCAAACTTGCAACTGTTTCAGTTTTTTGTTTTAGGTCAGCAGCACGTAAAATAGAATATGATTCTGCTATTCCTTCCTGCTCAAACCCATAAATTGTGAATAGATTAACAGCTGCTATTACAATCAGAATGCCTACTAAGACGTAGGTCTTCGAAATGATTTTCATTTGCTAAAAAATCGATTTAAGACAGTATAAAAACGAGTGTGAAATATTCTAGACGAACAAACTTGTCAGACGAATTTACCCAGCAGGCTACCAAAGAAATCCATGAAGAACTAGAACACAATTCTCAAATTCTCAAATCTTGTCAAAATGACGAAGATATTTCTAACAAATGTTCTGAAATTGAAAAACATCTTCACAAAATCAAAGGACTGGCACCTATGATGGGTCAAAAAAAAATTGGAGAGTTAGCTTCACTTAATGATGAATTAATAAAAAAAATCCTTGAAGGAGAAAAAATTGAAGGTATTTTTGAAACAATAAAACAATCAAACAAACTAATGAAAGATCTAATGCGAGATTCAACTGTAGAAATTGATGGTCTAAAACAAACCATCAAAACAAAATATGCAGAGTTTTTGACTAAGTAATCTGTTTAAATAATTATTTTGAAAGAAAACTACCATGGCATCAATTTTGATAGCTGATGATTCAGACGCAATTAGATTGGTTTTAAAAGATATTCTTGAAATTGGGCAACATTATGTCGCAGGAGAAGCTGTTAATGGTCCAGAAGCTATTGAAAAATATTTTGAACTAAAACCAGAACTTTTACTTCTGGATTTAGCAATGCCTAAAAAAGATGGTCTTACTGTGCTCAAAGAAATCATTGAGTCTTATCCAAACGCAAAAATTATTCTAAT
>JADFGC010000016.1:4068-22374 GCA_022567895.1 Nitrososphaerota archaeon | reverse complement strand
TAAAAGCTCCTGCAGGTTTTCGCCAGAAGATGAGCTTATTTTTTTTCAAAGTAAAAAGAGCACTGGTTATTTTACCTAAAACCGGCTTTGTTGCCCATCTGATGTAAAATTCATAATATCTTCTTTCTTCAGGAGGTGATGAAATCGAGTAAGCTCTGTACATCACCTTGTCTTTTATTTTCACTCCTAGCGGTACAAATTGACCTGGCTTGAAATCTAATATTTTGCTCTTATCTGATAGTTCAAGTCTAAATATTGCAAGATCATCAGTCAGGTTTTTCTGATAAATAATTTTGCCCTCGTATGGTTGGTATGTCAACGTTCTTCAGTACCATATAGTGCTTCATTTATTTTTTTATTACTTTAACATTTGATACGAACTGTTAACAAAAATTTGAGACTAACAGAATAAAATAAAATTCGTGTTCTATTCTTTTGGATTTATTTCAAAGAGAACTATCTTTTTGGGGTTATATTGAACAATACCAAAATGGGGTTTAGCAATTCCCAGTCCATGATATCCTTCAGGTCCTCCCAAACCTATTCTAATCAAATAGTTATTATCTGATTCAACTGGAATTTCTTTTTTTTCAACTATAAAGTTGGAAAGTTTTTCAGTGTGAGGTTTGATTTTTGAAAGAATTTCTTGTATTCCCTCCTTGTTTTGTTTTAGTGCAGCTTCCATATGTTGATGTCCACACAATATTATATGATTTTCAATTTTTGTTTTTGCCTCCTTAAAGGCAGATGAGGCAGTATATTGATATCCATAGTTACTAAAAAATTCAAAGTTCTCTTCTGATAATCTCTGCCAACTTTTCTGATATAGCCATGCATCGGGGCCCGCGTTTTTTGGAGTGATCTTTTTGGGGTCTAAAGGACCGCCATGAACACAAAGTAAACTAGTTTTTTTATCCAAAAATTCTTGCTGACCGTATGTATCATCTTGGTTTTTTTTAAAGAAAGTAAGATCTTCTTCAGTTAAAGAAAGATGTGCATTAATACTCTCACGCGAGCTTCCGCTAACTTCTCTTTTATACAAAAACGCTTCGTCATGATTACCCATAACTGAGATGACTGGATAGTTTTTGGATAATTCTTCCATCTTTTCTAAAACTTCTTTTGGATGAGTTCCTCTTTCTAATACATCACCAAGATTAAGAATTCGAGAAATTTCACTATACTTTTTTTTGAAATCAACTGAGGTAACGAGATCCATGATTGTGTTAAGTGCAGAAATATCTGCATGAATATCAGAAATAACAAGATCCATCTTCAGATATATTCATCAATTAGAACAATTTCAAATTTTATTTTGAGGCTACGGACTTTCAGAATAGAATTATGAATTAACATTTGATACAAACTGCTAACAGATTTTATGAAATGATGAGGAAGCATTCTAAGATGTTGCGATCATCATTAAATAATTTCATGCTGTAGGAATGATTAGAGCTACATGATAAAACACAAAAAACCAAAAAAACGAGGATATATCAGCAAATTTTTGGAAAAAGCTGATGAGGCCATTAGTGCTGGTATAAAGGATGCAGACAAAGCATTTCAAGAAGGAATCAAAAAGGCCGATGAAGCTCTTGATGCTGGAATAGATTTAGGAATAATTTCTACAAAACAAGCAAGTAAAGAAGCTCAGAGGTACAGAAAGGTGGCACAAATACGAGTCAAGCAATTACAAAAACAAGCCAAAAAAGAAGCAAATCGCTTGAAAAACGAAAGCAGAAAAAAAATTAAAGAAAAGATAGCCACTGTAAAAATAAAATCTTCATCCCGCAAGGAGACTCTTCTAATACTAGGAAAGCTAGGACGTTTGAGAAAGACGGGTGTTATTACAGAAAAAGAATTTCAAAAAAAGAAAAAGGAATTACTAAAGGGAGTCTGAGTACGTAGCTGACAAAATAGTTGATAATTAGAAAATATTCCTAGTTTAATTCACTTTTCAAGTTAGAGTACTAAACTAAAATGGCAAGGCCCTACGGGAGATTTGAACTCGGACACTTGTATTGTATCTTGGCAGATTAGATTAAGCTACAATTTTTTCGTTTCTTCAAAGTGATTTTCACAAACGTTGATTAGTTTGCCGTTAAAATCAATTTGTTTTGTTGCCTTTTTTCCACATTCCATAAAAAAGTGGCAGAAAACAGTACGATTTGAATTTAATACAGCTTCAGTCAAAAGATCTATAGAATTTCTTGGCTCTTTAGGATCGTATAGTGACAAAGCCAAAATGAAACAATCGAAGCACCAATATTAACTATATTTTTGAACCTTCGATACGAACTGTTAATGATTTTGTGCATAAGTGGGTCTAAAATTGTCCCAAAAACGGTACTTGGTCCCACCAGACCCGCTCTTATTTCATTAATTCTTTGACTTTTTTTGAAAGATTTCCAAAGGAATTTGTTACTTCGTTATCTCTCCCTGTAGTTCCTGTTCGATATGCATTGATTTTTTTGATCCTGTTTGAAATCATTCGCTTTTGTTCTCCAAATCCTGAAGAGCCCTCAGAACTCCTATCCTTCAATGATGACAAAATTGAGGTGGATTGAACAATATTTGATACAAGTTTTGCATCAACCTTTGTATCTTGAATTGATTTTTTAATTTCAGCAGGTGAAAGCTTTGAAAGTGATTTTTTTGCCTGGTGTGCAGTTTGTACAAGCTGGCCTGTAACTTTGTGGCTAGTTCGGAATGGAATTCCCTTCTGAACTAGTTTTTCAGCAATATCTAAAGCAATTATATAGCCTCCTTCTGCTGCTTTTTTCATTTGTTTTTCATTTACAGAAAGTGTAAGCAACATGGATTTTAGCACAAGTAGTGTAGAGATTGAAATTTTAGATGTAGACCAAATTGCAGATTTTATTTGCTGCAAGTCCCGTCCATATCCAGTTGCAAGTCCTTTTATGGTTGCTAAAATTCCCATCAGATTTCCAATTACTTGAGAAGTTTTTCCCCTTGTAAGCTCTAAAATATCTGGATTTTTCTTTTGAGGCATTACACTAGATGGAGATGTAAACTCATCAGCTAATTCAATAAATGAAAATTCAGATGTTGACCAAATCACAAAATCTTCAGCAATCTTACTGAGATTAGTCATAAGAATAGCTACTGCTGCCACATATTCTGCAACAAAGTCGCGAGTACTTGTTGCATCTATAGAATTTTCTACAATTCCCTTAAAGCCAAGCATCTTTGCAGTGCTTTGTCTATCTATTGGGAGACTTGTACCACCAATTGGACCAGCTCCTAATGGACTTTGATTAACCCTACCATAAATTACATAAAGCCTATCGACATCTCGGAAAAATGAATCGGTATAGGCTAAAAGATAATGAGAGAAAACTCCAGCTTGTGCTTGTTGCAAATGTGTGTAAAGTGGCATTATGGTTTTTTGATGTTGTTGTGCTAAAGATACTAACGCCTCTATAGTATCTAAAAGACAATTACACAAAATGTTAATGTCATCTCGAATTTTCATGCGTATATCAAGGGAGATTTGATCATTTCGAGAACGTGCAGTATGCATTTTTCCACCACTCGCAGAGCCTGCTTTTTTGATAACAAGTGATTCAATTAATTCGTGAATGTCTTCAGCGCCAGATTTTTTATCAAACTTTTCTTTTTTCAGAGATTCTAATGCTTGAAGAATTTTTTTTACTTCAGCTTTTGAAATTATTTTTTTTTCATAAAGCATGATGACATGTGCTTGGCTGCCAAGTATGTCGTACAGTGCAATCTCTACATCATCTGAAATTGATGAGACATAGTCTAGCGTAATTTTATTAAGATCATTTCCAAAACGAGACCGATACAACACCATAGGTTCTAGAATAGTTATATATAGCATAGACGCTTTGTCGTTCATGTCCCAAGACGTAAAGCAACTGCGAGTCAAAATATTTGATGAGCTTTCAAAAATTGTAGACCCTGAAATTAATACAACAATTACTGAACTAGAGTTAATTGACGAAGTTGATATTTCAGATGGAAATGTTAAAGTTGATTTACACTTAACCAGTCCATTCTGTCCTGCAGTTTTTGGTTTTAAAATCTGCCAAGACGTTCATGACAATCTTCTAAGAGTAGATGGAATTAATGATGTAAAGGTTAATGTCTCAAACCACTTTATGGCAGAGCAGATTAACAATCAGGTAAACAATAGTCCAAACCCGAACAAACAGGTTAGCTAGCTTCTAAAACCTAGTAAATATCCTCTAAGAAGCTGAATTCCCATAGCAGGATCTACTCCTTTTGGGCAAACTTGGCTACACGAGCCTGCAAAATGACATCTCCAGATTCCATGAGAATCATCAATGATTTTGAGTCTGTCATCTTTGCCCTTGTCTCTGTTATCTGCAATGTATCGATAAGCCTGTGCAAGGGCTTGTGGTCCAACAAATGAAGAATCTGTTGCCATGGTAGGACAAACTGAATTGCACAATCCACATTTGATGCAGTTTGCAAACTGAATGTATTTCTCTACTTCTTCGGGAGTTTGCAAAAGTTGTGTAGTTTTTTCAGTGATTTCAGAGTCTTCTCTAATTACAAATGGTTTTATTGATTTGTGAGTTTTGAACATTCTATCAAAGCTAACTGCCAAGTCTCTAATGATTGGAAAGTTGTTCATTGGCTCTACTTTTACAATATCCGAGTCTAGCTCACTAATTTTTGTAAAACATGCCAGTCTTGGTCTTCCGTTAATTATCATTCCACATGATCCACAGGTTGCCTGTCTGCAAGAATATCTCACAGCAATAGAATGATCAAGGTATTTTTTTGCTTCTAAAATTACATCAAGAACTGTAGTCCATTTTTGATATGGAATTTGAAAATCTATCCATGTTTTTTTGCTATCTGTGGCAGGGTTGAATTTTGGAATACGAAGTGAAATTATTTTTGCTGGTGAAGCCAAACTGTCTGTTTTTTCTTCTGCTAATGTTGAAATTTGTGCCATTAGACCATCCCCATACTTGTCATGAATATAGTCCTTGAGCCATATACAATTATTGCAACCATAGCTACTATACAACCATACGAAACCGCTTTTTCATACGTACGTCCTTGTTTTAGTTCAATCAAAATTGTTCGTAGTCCATTAAATCCATGTATTGCAAGTAAAATCAAAATGATTTCTAACATTCCTGCATACGGCAAGTACTGATAGTTTGCAATTACACTTTCATATTCTAATGATTCTGCAAAGTTTTGTGTCATTCTCATCAAAATGTGAATTGCAACAAATGCAATTGCAGCTAGTGCAGTTCCATAATGAATTTTCATAATATGGCTTTCTCTCATTTTACTCACCAAACATTACGGCCAAACCGTACATCATTGCGATTGCAGCAAGAACTATTGCAGAATAGATTGTAATTTTGTGTCTATAGTTTTGGGATTTTGATATGTATGGATAGTCAGCTCTTCCTGGTTTTCCAACACCAACTCCTCCTTGTCCAAGCATTACTCGAATTCCGTTAACAGTGTGAAAAACACTCATTCCAATTACTAGTGCAAGAATTATGTGTCCTTCAGTAGTTTGTGTTAATTCTAAAAATTCATCCCATCCTACTTTTCCTTTAAGGATCATACTAGTTTCATAAATGTGAGCAATAAAGTAAGCAAGTAAACCGAGCCCAGATAATCTCATTAACCAATATGCAAGTCTTTCAATCCCATACCTTGTTGGGTTTGCCATTCCTCTGATTCCTTCTTTGTTTTCATCCACTGTTGACATCAGTACTTCCTCTCAACTGGTTTGTAATTAGTTATTGTTACTGGATGAGTTTTCATTATTGGCTCTTTTGAATCATAATATGCTAGTGTGTGGTGTAGAAATTTAGCGTCATCTCTTTTTGGATAATCTGTTCTGGCATGAGCCCCTCGAGATTCTTTTCTATTAATTGCTCCAATCAACACAACCTCTGCTACTCTAAATATTGAATCAAGCTCCATAACATTTGAGAAATTTGTATTGTATTCTTTGGCTTGGTCATCAACGTGCTTCCAAGTTTGTTGCCTGAGATCTCGAAGTTTCTTTAATCCCTCTACAAGTCCTGCCTCATCTCTGTAAATATATGCATTTGAGTTCATCATGTCTGTTAGCTGTTGTCTTATTTCATATGGATTAGCACTTCCTTTTCCCCGGAAAATTCCATCATAGATTCTTTTTTCTTCATTTTCTACAAGAAATTCTGGAAACGGTTCTGATGTTGATTCTTTTTCTATGTAATCAACTGCAAGAGATCCAGTAATCTTTCCCCAAAGAATGCATTCGGATGTAGAGTTTGCTCCAAGTCTGTTTGAACCATGTGTACTGTTGCATGCAGCTTCACCAGCTGTCCAAACTCCATGCAGTTCTGTTGCACCATCAATGTTGCAATGAATTCCACCCATCATATAATGACAAACAGGTCTTACATCCAAAAGTTCCTGAGAAGGATCAATTCCAGAAAACTTGATAGAAATTTCTCGGATTCCTCCTAGTTTTTCCTTTATCACCTCATCACCAATGTGCCTCAAATCCAGTTTCATGCAATCCACACCTGTTTCGTGCTTGTAACCACGTCCTGCATTCATTTCTGTAATCATGGCTCTTGAAACAATGTCTCTTGGTGCAAGCTCCATTTGTTTTGCTGCATAATTTTTCATGAATCTCTCTCCTTTGTTGTTTAGAAGATAACCACCTTCGCCTCTGGCACCTTCTGTGATTAAAATTCCAGATGGTAATATACCAGTTGGATGAAATTGTACAAATTCCATATCTTTTAATGCAATTCCAGCTCTGTATGCCATATCAAGACCATCAGGTGTTGATGAATAAGCATAAGTTGAAAAACTGTACAACCTTCCTGCACCACCTGTTGCAATTATCAAAGCTTTAGCTTTGATTTGATAGAATGTTCCAGATGAAAGCTCAATTGCTGTTAGTCCACGGAATGTTTGTCCGTCATGAAGTATTGATGTTGCAAACCATTCGTTGAGAAATTCAATATTATCAAACTTTTGGCATGTATCATACAATGTTTGCATTTCATAAAAACCAACCTTATCAGATGCATAAGTTGCTCTTGGAAAGCTGTATCCACCAAACCATCTTTGATCAATTTTTCCGTTTTCTTTTCTGGACCAGGGCATTCCCCATCTTTCCATTTGATAAATTTCTTTTGGCATTTCTTTGCAAAGTCTTTCAGCAACATCTTGATCAGCTAAAAAGTCACTTCCTTTTATCGTGTCATAGATGTGTGATTCGATTGTATCACCTTCATCTTCAAAAATTACAGCAGCAGTTCCACCTTCAGCAGAAACAGAATGTGAACGCATAACTTGAACTTTGGAAATTACTCCGATCTTTACTTTAGAATTTTTTTTTGAAGCTTCTATAGCTGCTCGCAAGCCAGCCAAGCCCGATCCACAAATAACTAAATCAAATTCTATAGACTCGACCATTTCGCACTTTGTGCTCTGAAAATTGGTTAAATATGTATTGTAGAATGATCGGCGAATTTTTGAATAGAAGGATTAATATATATCGCTAGCGATATCACTAGTGATGATATCTCAATGGTTCCAAAGAGTTGGCAGTTCCATACCTAGAGGATTTTCAAGATACTACATTTTAGAGCTTTTGAAAAAGGACCCACATACAGGAAAAGAGATCATTGATCATGCAACAGAAGAGAGTGAAGGAAATTGGAAACCATCACCTGGTTTAATCTATCCTTTGCTTGGCAGATTATTGGATGAGGGATTGATTGAAGAAACCAAAGATGGCAAGTACCAAATTACAAAAAAAGGAAAATCTACTGCAGAAGACGTTGAAAAAATCAATGACGTTGTAAAAAAACAGCTAGAGGTCTTGTTTAGATTGGGAAATGTTGGAAAGTTTGTTGCCATAGATATACTTGAAAAGGTTACAACCATGGGCTCTCTACTAAGTGCTAATGCCTCTAACATGACCAAAGAGGAAACTGAGAAGTATAGAAAATTCCTAAAATCAGAACTGCAAAAAACTGAAAATAATATTGCTAAGAAAAAAGGCAAAAAAATTAAAATAGATTAGAAATTTCCTATAAGAATTTTTTATATTAAATTGAATTCTTAAATTGCTTCCTAAATAATTTACAATCAGAATCAGCCAAACGTAGAGGTTCAGGATACCACATTTTATCTAAAATTAGTTTTTTGGCAATTCTAGTTCCAGTTTTAAGATTAATTTTATGACCTACGCTCACATAGATTTTCTTATTGTTATTTTTTATTTCAAATCCTAGAATTTTTCCATCAAACTTCACTGTAGAATCAGTTTTTACCTTTCCACACAGAATTTTTTTTGCTACACCAATCGTTGGTTTGTTAGTTTTTATTCCAATAAAACATGCTAGTCCACATAATCTCGGATGTAATCTTCCATGACCATCAATTAGAAGAATATCAAAATTTGTTTCAAGTTTGTTTAATGCCTCAAGAATTGGTTCTGATTCTCTTAACATGAACAAGCCTGGAATGTAAGGATGTGAAATCTTCTTTGAAATTCGTGCAGTTTCAATGATATTCATGGTGTTAAAATCAAGCACAATTGCCGAACAAAAAGCCCTTTTTTCATTATAAGAAACATCAACTCCACATACGGTTTTAATTTTTTTAGGGAAGCAATTTTTTGAAATTACCTTTTTTGATAATTCTTTCTGAAGTTTTATGGTCTGAGATTCTAATTTTGATGTCATTTTCTCTAATATGATATTCATTTAAAATCATAAATAATTCACTTTAAAACGTCTTGTAATTGAAGAACCTAAAACAGATGTTAAAGGAAAAGAAACCTCTTGTAATTCCAGGAGTTTTTGATGCAATTGGCGCAAAAATAGCAGAACAGGTTGGTTTTAATGCAATGTTTCAAACAGGTTATGGAACATCTGCCACTTTATTTGGAATGCCTGATTATGGCTTTATTGGCTCAGCAGAAACCGTTGATAATGCAAAAAGAATTTGTCGTGCAGTCTCAGTTCCAGTAATTGTAGATGCAGATACTGGTTATGGAAATGCACTAAGTGTTTGGAAATTAGTTAAAGAGTTGGAAGCAGCTGGTGCATCTGGAATTTTTCTTGAAGATCAGCGTTGGCCAAAAAGATGTGGTCACATGCAAGGAAAAGAAGTTGTTTCTCAAGAAGAATATGCTGAAAAACTTGGAGCTGCACTTGATGCAAGAACTAGTAAAAACTTTATCATTGTTGCTCGAACAGATGCACGAGCAACAGAGGGTCTTGATAAAGCAATAGAGCGTGGATTATACAATAAAAAAATAGGTGCTGATGCAATTTTTGTTGAAGCACCAAAATCAATAGCAGAAATGAAAAAAATTGGCAAATCAATCAATGCACCTCTTGTTGCAAACATGATTGAAGGAGGTACAACTCCAATTAGTTCTGCTCAAAGCCTATACAAGATGGGATATAAGATAATTCTCTATCCACTTTCAGTACTATTTGCAAACACTTTTGCAACAATGAATATTCTAAAAGAGCTCAAAAAAACAGGCACTACTACCAAATTCAGGAACAAAGTAGTAAGTTTTGATCAGTTTAATGATCTAGTTGAACTCAAAAAGTTTCGTAAATTAGAGAAGAAATATGGATTTTCAAAAAGGGAATAAAACAAAAAAAGAAAAGCGAATTGATTATGAATTTCGCTTTACTTCAATGTCAATTGTTGAAACATTTCGTGTTTTGCCGTCCTGTGACTCGAGCGACTCAGAACCGATTTTGATGCTTCCGATAGTGTATCCAGCATTTTCAGTCTTGCGTGCGACGATTTGTGCTACATCTACTGCACGACCAATGCTCATACCTCTAGCTTTAATACTCACTGTAGGCATGTTTGCCAATTGAATTAGCGTTGATGTAACATACGCCATCAATGGTTTCTTACCGATGAAGATTGTGTCTCTGCTTCCAGTAGTTTCTTTGGTCACAGAAGACTCTCTGCTTCCAGTAGTTTCTTTGGTCACAGAAGACTGTTCGTTTTCTGTCGACATAACCCATCAACAATTTGAGGATAATTTAAATCTAAGAATGACCATTTAGAAGATTAAAGAGGTTTTATGAAAAAATTACTTCTCTTTGGGCAATAGATTGGGAATTTTTATGAGTGAATCTTTTGATGAAATCAACAAAGTTTTAGATTCTGGTTCAAAACAAGAAAAAATTAAGATCTTAGAATCATTAAATGATACAAGCGATCCCAAAATTATTAACAAAATAATTACATTGTTAGATGATCCCGAAATTGAGGTTAGAGGAGAGGTTTTTAGTGTATTAGTACTAAATGAAAATAATATTTCTGAATCTTTAATAAAAAATCTAAGTTCAGAAAGTAAAAACGTAAGAGGTTTTTCTGCACTTGTACTAGCAAACAGAAAAGATTCAGATGCAATACCATCAATCATCAATCTTACAAATGATTCTAGTTCAATGGTTAGATCTTGCGCGTTAGGAGCATTAGGTTATCTTAAAGCTGCTCAAGCAAGCAAAGTAATTCATAATTGTCTTTCAGATAGTAATTTAGAAGTGAAAAAAAGTGCTATCAAGGCAGTAATTGACATTGGCGACAAGATTCCACCAAAAGAGATTAACGAAATTTCAAAAGAAAAAGACGAAGAGTTAGAAAAGTTACTAGTGTTAGCAAAACAAAATTAAAGTGGACCGAGTGGGATTTGAACCCACGATCTCACCCATGCCAAGGGCGTATCCTACCAGTCTAGACGACCGGCCCAATTGATCATTTCAAAAATGTGATCGTTTAGATTTTTTTTAATTGGATATTATAGTTTAGCTACCAACTTCAATTTCATTCTACCAAGAATTAACAGAAGATATTTAACCATTAGACATATGATTAGACGAATGGTCGTAGATAACAAAGCGACAATTACTTTTATTGAATTACTCAAAGAGGATCTTGCAATTTTTCGTATAGTTCCTGATGATGGTGAAGTTCCAGACTTTCGTGCAGGTCAATTTATCACAATTGGAATGCCAAATCCTACAGAAGGTAACAAAATGGTTAGACGGGCATATTCAATTGCATCTCACCCTGAGAACAAAAAGTTTTTCGAATTAGTGATTAGATGGGTTAGAAAGCCTTTACCAGGTCGCTTGACCACTCTGTTGTTTAATGCAAGAGAAGGAGATGAAGTTGGTTGGATAAAACCTTCAGGTATTGCACTTGACATTAATGAAAAAATGTCAGATGGTAGTAAAGATGAAAGAAGAATTGTTTGTATTGGTGGTGGAACGGGCATTGCACCTTTTGTAAGTTTTGCTCAACATTTTCATGATGTTGGGGATAAAAGAGAAATTGTTGTACTTCATGGTGCAAGCTATGTCGATGAATTAAGTTACAAACAACTTTTTACTGATTTAGAAAATGAAAGTCGTGATCGTGGTAAGGACAAATGGAATTTTACTTACCGAGCAACAATCAGTAGGCCACAAGAATGGTTTAACCGCTCATGGGGTGGTCAGATAGGTCGTGTAGAGACTTTTCTTAGACCCAAAGATAACGGAATGTCAGTGCTTGAAGAATTAGTAGGTGAAAAAATCACCAAGGATAACACGATATTTTACGTATGTGGTTGGCAGGGAACAATTGATGGTACAATGGACTATTTGAAACCCAGAGGCTTTGTCACAATGAGTGATAAACGTGAAGATGGAAGCTTCGAACTAAAGTACGAGTCATACGGTTAATCAAATTATTTTTTAGTCAGGTAAAGTTTGGATAAAAATATTAAAATTTACTTTATTGTTGCAGAAATAGTTGGAACCTCTTTGTTGATTAATTCTTCAACAGCAGGAATTTTTTTCTGGCTTGAATTAATATATTCTTCATACAATTCATCAATTTGATCTCTGAACATTAGTTTAACTCCAGGAAGTGTAGACACTTCATTGGCAACTGCTCTAGGGAATGATACATCCAAAATCATTGTGCCTTTCTTTTTCTTTTGCATAATTCGTTTAATTCTATCATAACTAATCAAGATGTAATCTGAAGTAGTCGCAACAATAATAATGTCATATTTGTCAAATCCTAATAAAACATCCTCAAACTTTATTGGAGTTCCACCTAAGATACTGCCAAAGCCAGTAGCTCTCTCAATTGTCATACTTGTAACATCATATGCAATCTCTTTATGTCCAAGAGCTCTTGCAACCATAGCGGCTATTTCACCAGTTCCAATTAGTAGAACTTTTTTCCCATCAATGCCTGTTTTGTCTTCAATAGTTTTCAGAGCAATGTCACCAAGAGAAGTTATTCCTTTACTAATTTCAGTTGATTCTCTAATTTTTATTGCAGAGTTTATACAAATATCAAATAGATTGTTCAGAATATTACCAGATAGATTAGCTTTTTTTGCATTGGCAATGGTTTCTTTTATTTCATCAAGTATTCCTTCTCGTCCTACAACTATTGACTCTAAACCAGATGCAAGTCTTAACAAATTAAGATAAACCTTATCAGCTTTATACACTTCAATAGTTTGATCAAAATGATCAAGTTCGTATTGATCTAATTCTGTAAGTGATGTCCAAGTTTTTTGGATCTCATTGATGGTAAGACTTTTTCCTTCAACTCTTCTTGCGTCTGGGATGTCTCCTTTATCTTGAGAAGTTACTAAAAAAATTTCAATTCTGAAAGGATTTTGAAGTATTACACATTCATCAACATCGGAAATTTTCTTAAAAGCTTCAGATGCAGCTAAGACATCTTTGAATGAAAAACTCGCTAATCTATGAAGTGGTAGATTTTTGAAAGTAACTCTTGCATTAATTATGTTAAAATTTTTTTCACTCATTTTCTCATCACCTATGCGTGTAGTTTGCTTCTTCCTCCTTTAGCAGTACGGAAAACATTCATACCAATATTATAATTTTCATAAAGATAATCAAGAGAACGTAATTCTTTTTCTGTCTGTTCAATTTGGATTGGGCCAGCATCAGGATTTTCTTTTAGACGTCGCAATTTTTCTTCTAACTCTTGTTTGTGGTCCTCTATACCTCGTTCATAACTTGTTAACCCGCCAAATTCTGGGCTAAGCATGTGTTCTGGTGCATATTTTGGAGTTTGATCAATTGGAATCTGCACTTTTCTTGAAATCTCTTCTTCATCATCTTTTGAGAGAATAGGTCTTAGTGAGGCTCGTTCGTTTTTATGTAAGAAAAATTCTGGTTCATCCATTTCTCGTCTAAATATTCGATTTTGTGTATATTTGTCAGTAAACGAATCGAGTGATGGTAATCTTCCTGGCACTAATGATGTTGAAACTTGTGTTGGTTCTTTTTTCTTTGGCGCGCTTGCTTTTGGTTCTTTTTCCGTTTGTTTTTCCAGTTTGGTTTCAGTCTTTGGTTTCGTTGGTTTACTTTGGGAACCTTTAGGTCTTCCTCTTTTTTTCTTTGGTTTTTTTGCAGAATCACCAGACAATGTCCTTAAGTAAAAGGAGTCAGATTTTAACTTTTGAATATAAATTACCTTGATCATGGTGCAGTGGATTTTAGAAAACTAAATTTTTGCAGAAATATTTTTAACCAAAAACAGTGAAAAAATATCCTATATGGTCACAGATCTCAAAGGAATCATAACTTACACGGAATCACTTAAAGAAGATCTTCTCATCTTTCGAGTTGTTCCAAAGGATGGAATTGTACCAGATTATGAGGCAGGTCAATTCCTTACCCTTGGTTTTCCAATACCAGAGGAAAATTATAAGCTTGTTCGCCGAGCATATTCAATTGCTTCACATCCTGAAAATAAAGATTATTTTGAGTTTGTAGTAAGGTGGGTTCGACAGCCTTTACCAGGTCGTGTTACAACTGCGTTAATGTATGCAAGTGAAGGAGATGAAATATTTTGGAGTACGCCAGTAGGAAATGCTTTAACAATTAATGATAAATTACCTGATGGAAGTAAAGATGAAAGAAGAATTGTATGTGTTAGTGGAGGTACAGGTATAGCGCCGTTTATCAGTTTTGCTCTGCACTTACGTGAAGTTGGGGACAAAAGAGAGATTGTTTGTCTTCATGGTTCAAGTTACATAGATGAGCTAAGCTACAAAAGACTACTAACTGATTTAGATACTGAAAGTATTGATCGAGGTAAAGACAAATGGAATTTTACTTACCGAGCATCAATTAGTCGTCCTAAAGAATGGATTAACAGATCTTGGTCAGGTCAAACAGGTCGAGTCGAGCAATTTCTAAAACCAGGAAAAGATGGATTATCCCCATTAGAAGAACTAGTAGGAGAAAAAATCACCAAGGATAATACAATGTTTTACATCTGCGGTTGGCAGGGTACAATTGATGGTACAATGGACTTTATGAAACCAAAAGGCTTTGTCACTATGCCCGATAGACGTGAAGATGGAAGCTTCGAAGTAAAGTTCGAGTCTTATGGATAATCATTTTCTTTTAAAGAAATAATATTGCGAAATTTCGATTTAGTACGGGGACGTAGGTTAGCTTGGTTTATACTGCCAGCCTCGGGCGCTGGAGAGCATGGGTTCAAGTCCCATCGCCCCCACTTTAATTTTAAAAAAATCAATCATTGAAATAGGACACTTAGTTAGGTAGCCCAATTGACAACATCAATTTATCTTGCACATCTCAATCCCCTAACAAATTCTCATGTAGAGATAATTAATGATCTAAAAAATAAATCAGACATTATCAAAGTAATGCCGGTCATTTTTCTAAAAGATGACAAGGAGCTAAACAGCCGTAGTTTTCCTTTTACCTTTGAAATTCGAAAAAAGATGATAGAATCAGTTTTTGGAGATTCTGTTTCTGTTTCAAGAAATTATGCTTTTCATGCCCCATTTTCTAGATATCTTCCACCAGTTCTTTCTCTACCATCATGGAAATTAAAAAGGCAGATTCTTGATGGAGTAGAAGATGATTATTTTACCTACACTGGAGATAAAGCAGAAGGCTATATGCTCAAAATGTATCGCCTAAATCCAAAGATTGGAAAAAGAAAACAGGTTTCTGCAGCATCTGTAAAAAACAAGTTGTATGATGTTGTCTTAGGTAAGGAAGCAAAGTGGAAAGATGATGTGCCATCTCAAGTTGCAAAAATAATTGAAGAAAATTGGAATATAGTTGAAAAATTTGCAAAGATAGAAGATTACACTAAGCGTGTTGCAGGCATGAAGTTTCCAAAAGATGGATACTGGTCAAAGTAACAATGCATTTTTAATCTTAAAGCTAACTAATTTGACAACAATGTCCTTAATCTACCGCAATTGTTTTTCATTTTAGTGATTAGCAACTTTGAGTTCATTGAGAACTCACCAAAGCTGCAAGATGGAAAGTTGATAGTTGCATTTCCCTCAATCTACATGTTCGATGAATTTTACAGTCACGGAAAAATTCTAGGTGAAATAATTGCTTCTTCTCACAACATGAGGCCATTTGTAAGAGTTTGGGGACCAGATGTCTGTCCTGATATGCCACTTCAATATTCAGCACCAGATCAAATTGACTTTATTGAAGTAAATAAAAATGGAGTTGCAACTCTTCCTGAATTTGATCAAAGATTAGATGTAAAACAAATTCCTCATCACACACAGAACTGCTATGCAGAGTTTTTGCGCGGTGATGACGATTTTATTCTTTTAACAAAGCCACAAGGAAATGCCCCTTGTATGTTTATGAGAGATTATTCTGAGCTTTATCTAAAAATTGCAAAAGATATTGGGATTTCAGAAGTCTATACAGTTGGAACAAGATTAGCAGAGATTAGTCCTCGTGGAAGAGCAACAGGTTATGCAACAAAAAAAGAGGCAGTTGATCTTTTAGAAAAAAATGATGTAACACTAATGAAAAATGAAGTTGCGCCTTACTTTACAAACGTAATTTTGGGAGTTGCAGCAGAATATTATGACATGACTGGTTATAGAATAAATTCAAACCATGGTGAAGATCCACCTTATGAGGATTCAGTTAGACAAATACTAGAAATTTTAGAAAAAGTTTCAGGAATTGGATATGATATAGAAGTTTTTGATGAAGTCATTAAAGATTGGGCGTCATCATTAAAGCTTACAGGTTCTAGAACGCAACCAAATGATCTTTTTGGAATCTAGTATTATTGAAAAAAATGATCCTCTTTTGTGTATGTAGCTGATTTTCCACATCCAGGATAGTCCTGCATAATGTTTTGAGCTAAAACAGGTTTATGCAAAAATGAAGTATCTATCATTTGAAATTCAGAAAAAAAGCCCTTACCACATGCTTTACATTTTACCATTAATGGTATAGAGACAATATGTCAAAATATTATTTGGCTTTTTCCTAATTTTTTATAAATAAAAAGTTCTGAAAGGGCTGGGTTAAAGAGATAGGCATTTAGTCCCTTTCAGATCTGAATTCTAGTTAAGTAGTATTGTGCAATTTTGAACATATCAGTTAGTAAGTGTCATATTATTACAAACAAGAATACTAATGCTATTTTCCAAGCCTGTGAAAGTAGTGTATTTCATTCTGAACTGACAACTTGCTATATGATTTTTAAACAAATATGAATATGTCAAAGGAGATCATTCTTTGCTGGAATTGTAATAATCCTGTAAATCAATATTTTAGTGATTTATACAAAGGCCGAAGAGGAAAATGTTCTAACTGTGACATTGATTTTCCTTTAGAATAATTTCTGGAAGCTAACACGAATCAAATACCTTATTGAACCGTTTTCCGATGGATGTTCAATATGTATTCCGTCCAAACTCATGAAGGGAGTAACGGTTTGGTGTCAGCTTCCATTTGTAATATACTCAAATTTGCTATTAAAGATACACAAATAGTTTGTGTGTAATTTTGAAAAAACTGATCTGGCAGTAAAAAAAACCAAACATTGCTAGTCATAGATTCATCTATTGATTTGAGCACGAATCGAAATGCCATATGAAGAAGATAAAATTCAAGGCTTAGAAGAGGAAGAAGAGCCAAAAGAAAAAAAAGGAAAAAAAATAATCACTTCATAATTTTTTCCACTATTCCAAAAGCCTTAATTCTGAAAATGATGTAACTATATTATCGATAATATCGATTGGTGGGCGGTTTGTGAATGGTAAAGACCATTCACATCCTGAAACTCACAATTTTTCTGAGCAGATTTGGCTTGTAATATTCCATCTAGTAATGAAGGTTAAATATGATAATGCCATTATACTGTTGTTCGAGCAAGCAAGAACAATAGAGCTATAGTTCTTTAAAGGACCTGGCTTTTTTTCAGGTCCATTGGATTTTATTAAAAAGTGGTAAGCAGGTTCACATAAAGCTGCGGGAGAAGCAACAATAGATCGTCCTGCTCACCGTAAATCGTAATTACGTCATGATCGCTAAAAAGGAACACGTAGTAATTCTACTATTCTAAGATACGATTTGTGTTCAATGAAAATGAGAGTGGTTTTTATTTTTGAAATTGCGTTTTGTATCACGGAGGCTAACCCAAGTGCTCCAAATGATAGGTTTCGTTGCTATTGAGGACCGTACGGCAGTTCTGTACCTCAAGACGGTCAACTCCTCTTGGTTAGCTTCCGTGAATTATTGAAACTAGTTTGAATCAATTAAAAAAGAATTTTTAATTATCTGGACATCCATCGGCGTCATTTACGCCATCAAAGTCCTCTGGATCATTTGGACACATATCGTATTCATCTATAACTCAGTCTTGATCAAGGTCATGAATTTCTCCTGGAATTTGATCTGGACATCCATCTTTGTCATCAAATTTGTTCCAGGTTTCAGGTTCTGTAGGACAAGCATCATCTTCATCAGGGATTCCATCTCCATCTGCATCAGGAAGTACATTTCCACTTGAATCTGGTGGAATGATATCAGGACATCCATCCCAGTCAAGATAATTGTTATAGTTTTCAGCTTGATCTAAACATTGGTCCCATCTGTCATCTATTCCATCACCATCTGCATCTGGGAATTGATAGCTTGAAGCTGCACTTGTTACAGTATCAGGACAACCATCATCGTCTTGATATTTGTTGTAAGTTTCAGGTTCGGTAGGACAAGCATCGATTTGATCAGGTAGACCATCTTGATCAGAATCTATGCTTGAAATGTAATCATCAGGACAACCATCTAAATCTAAAATTCCATTGTAAGTTTCTGGTTGGTTTGGACATGAGTCCAAGTTATCAGGTATACCATCTCCATCAGAGTCTGGTGTTCCACCTACACCACTCGCATAAGAGTCTGGACAGCCATCTTCGTCTTG
>JADFGC010000016.1:0-3968 GCA_022567895.1 Nitrososphaerota archaeon | reverse complement strand
AAATTCCATTGTAAGTTTCTGGTTGGTTTGGACATGAGTCCAAGTTATCAGGTATACCATCTCCATCAGAGTCTGGTGTTCCACCTACACCACTCGCATAAGAGTCTGGACAGCCATCTTCGTCTTGGAAACCATTCCAAGTTTCTCTTGCATAAGGACAGACATCATAACGATCATCAATGCCATCTGAATCACTATCATGGGGAATTTGATGCTCAGAAGGACATCCATCGATTTCATCTAAATAATCTTCAGGTAGATGAGGGCAATGATCCTGATCATCTGGAATGCCATCATTGTCTAAATCATTTTCCTCTGCATATATAGCAAAAAGTGGTACGCTAGTGATTGTAACAACTAATAGTAGCCAAAATTGTAGTGAAAACTTTCCCATCAATCTGAATTTCGTGAGTTAAAAGGAGGTTATTAAGTTTCACTGCGATTTTTTACTTTAGAATAAGAGATTTGATGTTTAAAAACAAAAAATTGATCGCGAAAATTGTTCTATTCTTGACTTTTTTCGTAACTCTTTTTCCCAAAGTCCGGTACCCTTTTCAACGCCTTTTTCAGTGATATTATTATCTCATGGATAATCATATCATAACGGTTGACTGAAAATTCACTATCAGACCCTGTTTCAAAATACATCTATCCAAAATTAACAACCATTTCAAGTGCGCTCACTATATCTGATGCTGCAAAAATTATGGCAGAGAAAATGGTTGAAAGTGTTATTGTTTTTGAAGGGGAATCTGTAGTTGGAATCATTACAGATAGAGATATTCTAAGTGATGTTATCGCAGCAGGTCTTGATCCATTAAAGGTTAAAGTTTCTCAAATTATGAGAAAACCATTAATTACAATACCAAAAGATGCCACAGTTCGTGACGCAATTAACATTATGGCAGAAAAAAATATTCGAAGACTAGTTGTAATGGATGGTTCCAGACTATTAGGACTAGTTAGAAGAAAACAACTTAGTGGAGTTTTGCAAGTTAGAGGAGTTATCTTGCCTGAATTAGAACATCCATCTGTTTTTACCTGTCCATATTGCCGTGAAGAATTTGATTCAGTAAATTCGATTTCAAAGCACATCAATGAGAGCCATTTCAAATAATCAAATTTAGCTTAGGCGTGAAAGTATAGCTAGAGCTGCTAAAATACTAGGAAAATGTTAACCTTGTAAAGATAATTACTTTCATAAATTAGGTGATGATCCCAACATGACAAAACAATTTGAGGATTCAGCAGCAGGAAAGTCTGACATTAAAGAAATTGTTTCAAACGAAGTCAGACCACTACTTGAAAAGTTAGAAGAAATTGTTCAAAGATTAGAAAATATCATAATCATGATGTAGAGTTTCAAAGAAAACTTTTATTGTTATTGTCAAGAATGTTAGCAAAACAAGAAATTTCTATGGAAGCATTTGATCAGCTTGATTCTTTTCTACAAAAGGAATACTTTTGGGATAAAAATCAAAAATAAATTAGATTCCTAACTCTGCCCTTCCATTTTCTTGCATATCTCAATTACATGTTCAAATGTAAAAACTGGAACAATTCTTAAAGCGTTGAATTTTGTTACACCCGTTTGAATCATTAAAGTTTCAATGGTTTGAGCATCTTTTGCATCAAGAACCCACAAGAAAGTATGTTCAAGTCCAGAGTGATATTGCGCTAAAACTTTAACACCTGCTGACTCTGCTGCTTGTTTGAATAGTGGCCCACTTTCAATTACTGCCATTCTATTTTCTTTATGGTTTAATGGACATGCTTCGGTTGTATGACTTCCATAAACTCCATACGTTGCCATCTATTTTTTCACCTCCATACCTACTGAATTTGAAAATGGATTCTCATACATAAATCAGATCAAAAAATGAATGATTGGAACCATTTATGTTACCCTCCGAAAGAAAATTCTAACATGTCAGAAAATGAATCTTCAAATGAATGGCAAAAGTTATGGGATGAATATTCCAAATCACTTGAAAATTGGAAACAACTTTTCGATTCAGTTCAAAAAGCAAGTACAGACATGCAACAAAGATTCAATGACGTTATAAAAAAGGCAGGCAACGAATCATCATCTGATACAATGAAACAGTTTGGTGAAAACTGGCAAAATGCAATGAATCAAGCAGGAATGGATGCATTCAAAACATTTGGTGATAGTTGGCAAAAGGCCATGAATGAGGCTAGTTTTGAAGCATACAAGCAATTTACAGAAAACTGGCAAAAGACACTAAATGAATCTGGAATGGAACAGCTAAAAGCATATGGCGAACTAATGAAAAAGTTTGCTGAAACTTGGAACACTATGTGGCCACAAAAATAAGATTAGAACAAACTAATCTCAAAATTTTATTTTAAATAATCTTTTAATGAAATCTTGTCATATTTTGGAATCTTTGCTAGCTCAAAGCTTTCTGGGTTCTTAGATAGTGGTTTTGTAGCATCAATTCCCATTTTTGCTGTTCTTAGTTTCTTTTGATCACTTGATGGATCCAAGCTTGAACCTCTCACATTTTTAATAATGACCAAGTCCTTGTCCGCTTGAAATCTTGTTGCCAATGCATATTCTACTGCATCAGCATTATTTGGATCAATATCTTCATCCACAACAGTAACTTGTTTTAAGGAACGATGAATTGAAAATACTTTTTTAATAATTTTTTTTGGATCTGCTTGAGTTTTTTTCTTTATTTGAACAACTGCATGCAACCAAT
Source organism: Nitrososphaerota archaeon (assembly GCA_022567895.1). GTDB lineage: Archaea > Thermoproteota > Nitrososphaeria > Nitrososphaerales > Nitrosopumilaceae > DRGT01. The sequence goes on along the minus strand of JADFGC010000016.1, from coordinate 1,239 downwards.
TACATCCACCATTTGTCATTGAAACATTTCTTGTTTGAGAAAATGCTTTTTTAAGTTCACCATTTAGTTTTGCTTCAATTGGCATTCCCATTAGCAATCTATGTTCTGAATAACCAGATAATATATCATGGAAAATTGGATTGTCTCTAAAATACATGTGTTCTAATTCAAAGACTGGTTGGAATCTTTTATGATCATAAGTTTGAAGCATTTCAACCATCCACTCTTTGTGTGTTTTGTCTTTGAGAATTCTTCCTTCCATTACAATTTCAGTTAAAGAAGGAACTTTCATTCCAGAATATGGGCATTTTGTAAGACTAAGTTTTCCTCCAAGAAGGGAATTTGCAATATTGATTTCAGATTTTCCCCAATCTGCTTGATATGCCCCCGCTATAGAAATTGCAGGATGGGCCCCAACTGTTATGCTTACTTTGAGGTCTTCACCATGTTTTTTTGCGTCTAGAAAACATCTGTGAAGATCACGTCCTTCAACCATTCTAACGGAGAAATGTTTTCTATCAATTGGCATCAATCTATGAAATGAAGAATTTTGTGCACCAGTATCAGGATTTTTTGCATAAATAATTGACGATGTGATAAATGGTCCTGATTCTTTTTCAAAATGTTTTACAATTGGAAGTAATGAAAGATTTTTTGATTTATTTTCCATAAATTTTGCAGAGGTGGTAACTTTAGGCTTTTTTGCTTGTCTTATTGCAGAAATAACTTTCTCATGAATGCTTGATTCTTTTGCGCCAATGGCTTTTGCGAATCTATTTCGTGTTCCAACTAGATTAGAAACTAGTCTAAATTTGCTTTCTTTGATATTCTCAAATAATACTGCGTGTGAGCCGTCTACTTTTGCAGTAATTGCTGCAATGTCATATTTTATAGATACCTTTTTCCTAATGGTTTTTAATTCTCCATTTTTTTTAATTAATGAAATATAGTTTCTCAGATCAGTCATGTTTGTATAAGCTCCATAATTGCTGTCATTAGTGTTTTAGCAGTTTCAGGTTCAAGTTCTCTTTGAACATAAGTAGAAACAATTGCAATGCCTCTAGTGCTTGTGCTAATTCTTTCTGCAGTTAATTTTAAAAAAATAGATTCAGTTCTGGCAGGAATAACAGTTGTAGTAACAGGAGTTGGTCCCGTTGATAATGAAACAACCATAGATCCTAATCTTTCAGAACCTTCTGATACTGAAACAAAGTTTCCATTTTCAAACTTTAGTACCTT
>JADFGC010000015.1:0-22420 GCA_022567895.1 Nitrososphaerota archaeon | reverse complement strand
TTGTAATAAGCCAAGTAGTTCGCCAATTGAAGATCCGTCTGATTAATAATTATAAACAAGTAATCTGATGAAAACCTGATATACAAATTTTGGGAGGAATATTTAGAAAATTCTTAATTCTTAGTTTCAATTATCCTCATAACGTTACGCTTGGTGGTATCAGACAGCATTAGTCACGAATCTAAATAATTAACAGAATTGAACGCCAAGATAAAATTTGGCTGAATTTACTGAAAAACTCAAAAAATAAGTATGGTCAAGTCATAGCCTAATCAGAATGGTACTACCACTAATTGATGAAGATAAGCCAAAATGCTTTTTATGTCATGAGGGCTTTAACGACATCGAACAGCTAAGAAAGCATCAACACAGCATTCACGAGGATTTTTTTGAATTTCATGAAAAAGATATGAAAAGAGAGCCTGCTCCAGGCGATGTCACTGTGTTTTAAATTTTAATTGTTCATTTTTAATAGATTTTAAGAGATCTTGTGCAATATCTTTACTGATTTTCGCAATGTCATAATCCTTATCGATACTAAGGGCTTTTTTGAAAAATTTTAGAGCCTCCTTTACCTTTCCTTGCTCACCAAGTGACAATCCTTTGTAAGCAAATGCCATTGCACATTTTTTATCAATTTTTAATGATAAATCATAGCAATCTATGGCTTGAGAAAATAAACCCAAAGAGTGCAAAGCAGAACCCTTGTTTACTAGTGCATCTAAATTATTTGGATTTATTGATAATGCCTTATCATAAAATTTGATACTTATTTTTAGCTTGCCAAGATTTTGGAGAGTGGTTCCTTTGTCAATCAAGGCACCAATATTTTGTGGTTCAATTGTTAAAATTTCATCATAGCATTTCAAAGCTTGAAGATAATTTCCTTCTTCACAATAATCAAAAGCATCTTCAAATAATTTCACAGGTTTTTTTTCCATAATTTTTAATTAACATTTGATCTGTAATATACATTGACTTGTTGTTAGCAAAAAATTAATTTTATGATGCTTTTTTATCTCTAGGATCTATTTCTAATGATTTATTAAAACACTCAATAGCTTCATCGTATCTTCCAATACTTCTCAATGCAACACCTTTATAATTCCAAAGTTCAGGATTTTTTTGATCTAACAAGAGTGCTTGCTCAAAAAATCCTAAAGCATCTTCAAATTTTCCCTCATTAAGAAGTAAATTACCTTGCTCAACTAGAGAATCAATTTTGCTCACAAAATAATATTGTTAAAATTTGTTTTAAAGGTAGTTTTAGAAATTTTTAACTCTAATCGTGTATTTTGATAAATTGTAAGAACTATAGAATAATAATGAATTATCAAACATTCATTCAGTAAAATTATGAAAATTTAAATGCATTTTCATTTAAAGAGGGTAATTAGACATGGATAAAATTGATGAAAAAATTTTGAAAAATTTGCTTGTTGACGCTAGATTATCTGCAAGGCAATTATCTCTCAAACTTGGATTGTCAACTGTAACTGTATTATCTAGAATAAAAAAACTGGAAAAAGAAAATATCATCAAAGGATACACATCTATACTAAACCATGAGAAATTAGGATATGATTTGACAGCTGTGATTGAGATTATTGCAAAAAAAGACAAATTAGTTCAAGTTGAAGACGAGTTGTCTGGAATAGAAAATGTATGTGCAGTATACGATGTTACAGGAAATACTGATACATTGATAATAGCAAAATTCAAGGGACGAAAAGATCTAAGCAAATTTGTAAAAAATCTTTCAGCCACATCTAATGTTGAAAGTACGATTACTCACGTTGTATTAAATACTGTTAAAGAAGACTTTAGGTTAACCTAGAAATGAACAAATTTCCTATATTTTATGTTCTGGTCCTTACGTTCTTTTTTCCAACAGCGTTTGGGCAAGGAACTAATTCCAACGAGATAGTTGTTAGTGATGAAGATCAAATAATTCTATTTACAACTGCCATTTTGATTGTGGTTGGAATTTTTATTTTTATTGCTAGAAACAGTATTCGTAGAAAAAAAACAACTTATGATGAAGGAGATTTTTCATCTAAAAAAAATAATGTTTATGAAAAATATCACTCTGACTGGTCTGAGGATTATGAAGAACGCGGTTCAAAGACTATGGAAGATGATGAATTTAGAAATGCTGCAAATAAAAAATCACTACCAAATTATTATCAAATTCTAGGAGTAGAAAAAAATGCAACACGAACAGAAATAAAACAAAAATTTAGACAGCTTGCCAAAGAATTACATCCAGACAAGACAAAGGATTCTAATACAGAAAGTAAAATGGCAGATATTAACAAAGCACATGAAATTTTATCTGATCAAGAAAAACGGGAACGCTATGACAAATATCTAAATATTTGATTCAATCTAATTTTTTTCTGCACTTATAATTATCAGATTTAATTCAATTTTTGAAGATGATTGCATACTGTTTGTCAGATTGGTATGTAATGAGATATCGGCTTTATTTGAATCGATTATAGCGCTTGTTTTGACCAAAATATCACTAAATTCAGTATTTGGGCCCAACATTGTCTTTGACAATAGCGGAATTATTGCGGAGTCACTTACAATGCCTTTGATTTTGTAAACATAGGTATCAGAAAAATACACCCCGCCTCTCAGAGTTGGGCTAGTCACAGGAGTAGAAGATTTTTCAATTGATGCCTCATTTAGGGCAAATGATTTGTTTTCAATCTGAGCCGAAAATTCTAGCCTCTGTTTTTCCTGAAATTGTAATAATGAATCCAATAGTTTTTCATCAGAAGATTCAGTCACTATGAATCTGCTATTCCTACAACTTTAAAAATTAGAATATTGATCGATTAGCAATGCAGGAATTTGCTTCTACACCGGCATTAAGAAATGAGATTATCAATTTGTTAGTAGAATGTGGAATGGATGATGATTGCTATACAGAAATGCTAGATTATACAATCGATTTGTTTGAAAGTCAAGGTCTTGGTGCAGATTATTATGGTTATCACAACGTCAATCATGAATTAGAAGTTACTTTTGGTACTTTGCTAGTTTCAAAACTTGGTGGAGAACATTTCAAAATCACTAAAGAGGATTTGAAATATCTTTACACTGCTGCTCTTTTCCATGATTTTGATCCTCAAAAAAGTGTTGACAAACCACACGAAGAAAGCGTTCTAAGATTTATTACAATGGATAAGAATCTAAAGCAACACATAGAATCTGCAAATCTAGATATTGAAATTGTTAAAGCATTAATTCTTAGAACTACTTATCCTTGGGCAGGTCAACTAAAAGAAAATGCAGAAAAACAAATTCAGCAAAGTTTTAGAAAATCTGAATTAACAAAAACAGATAAAGAAAAACAAGAGCATTATTTGAAATTAGGATGGTTTCTTTCAATAGTTGATAGAGTGTATGGTTATGCATTAGGAGATTTTTCAAAAGCTATGGAAATGGCAAAGATGAACGCACATGCTCTAGCTTGGCATCCATCAGTAATTGTTCGTAGATCAGTAGCTTATTTCGAAGAATTACTAAATAATGAAACTGAAATGTTAAACCCTGTTCTTCAGTCATTGCCAAAGCATATGAGAAAAAATTTCTTTGATAATGTTTTATCTTTTTTGAATCTACGACAAGAGGAAATTCAAATTCAATCTGACTATTTATTTGAAAATCTAAGACTGTGCCCAGTAATAGAAAAAACGGGAACAAGGCAGGAACCTGATTTTATCAAAATGCTATTTTCAATTTATGAAGAATTGCCAAAACCTTTACAATTTGCTCGAGGTGGATTTGAAGAAGCAGTTCAAGACCCAAATGTCATTCTAAATACACTTAGGCTAGGAGACACAAGTGGGGAGGTTATTGGGTTTGCAAAGGGAGGTCCACTTGAAAGCTATCAATTGCGTCCAGAAATCAAAGATGAAAACTATGGATTGTATAATACAATTTTCTTAGAACCAATTTCTCTAAAAATGGGTTATTGGGGATTAAGAGGTGGCAGTGAAATGCGACATTTGTTTGCCATGCAATCTCATGCAAAAAAATACAAATTCTTAACAAGTTTTGCACTCCGAGATGTTATAGCAAAAAGAGTGAACAGTCCAGAAAATGCAGAATTTGTACATACATTTGATCCAGAACGCTGGGATTATTACAGAATAACGATATAATTTAGAAAAATAATTTTTATTTTATGATTGGAAGCGTCATCATAGCATTAGGAATTAAAATTACGTCTAAATTTTTCCCTAAATCATTTTGAACTATTTCAAATGCTTCATTCATTGTTGATGTAGGAATCATTTTTGCATCCTTCACAATTTGTGGTTCTTTAGAGCCAACAATTATCACATTACAGTGTTTAAGCACATTAGCCATCATGAATGCACGTTGTTCACCAGCTTTGAAATCTTCTTCATGGTTAAGAATTTGCTCAAGTGATTTATTTTTTAGCATATCAAAAAATCGTTGTTCCCCTATACCTTGACCGGCTCCTTCATCACAGGTTGCAGGAATTATGATGTACCCTCCATTTTTTACAACTTTAGTAGGAAGGTAAAAAAGATAACTTGCTGCACGGCTTGTTTGATACAAGTTTATATCCTTAGGAAATCCTATTCCACAAACTGCCACATCAAATGATTTACTTATTGTAGTTTCTGAAATCTTTTTTGCAGTAGATACTAATGTTTTGTATGTTTCTAAAGGCTCCCCTGCCTTTATGTCAACAATATTTTTTTTGTCATCTAGAATAACATTTACAATAAAATCTAATCCCACTTTTTTTCCTATTTCAATTATATCTTCATTAAAGATATTACCACCAATATTTCCAATTCGAGTTTTTTGATGTTCAATAAACATTCGTGAATGAGTTTTGCTTATAGTTTCATCACTAGCTACGCCAATTGCTAGTGTTTTGTACCCTCCACTATATCCAGCATATTGATGAGGTTCAACAACACCGATTGAAATTAAAAAATCAGAATCATATGCGATTTTTGAAATTTTGATAGGAGTACCATTTTTTGTTGTTCCAAGTGAAATGAGATTTTCTTCATTTGTTGCGTCATGATTAGTGATCTGAAAATTCTTAACAATTTCTTCACCATATTTTTCAATTTTTTCTGCATTACTCATTTCTCTATGTAATCCAGATGCAATTAGTAAAGTCAGTTTTTTTGAGTTGGTTTTTTCTAAAATTTGTTCTACTAAATGTGGTAAAATTTCCTTATCTGAAGAAGCTCGGGTAATATCAGTGACAATGATGCATACAGAATCATCATTTTTGATTAATTCGGAAAGTCGTTTAGAGTTAACTGGATTCAAAAGTGCATTTTTTATAGATTCTGAAATATTAGCAATAGGGGATACAGAATTGCTTTTAGCTACAGTTACGTTGAATTCAGAAGGCATTTCGAATGAAATTTCTTCTTTGCCATAAGGAATTTTAAAACTAGTCATTTTCAGCCCGATAACATTATACGCAAACGCTTTAGTATGATAAAAATTTGAAATTTTTGTGTTAAGGTTAGCATTACTTTTACTAGGCGTGATTTCAGCCTCAATTTTACCTGTTGTATATGCCCTTGAACCTCTCGATAGATTACAAGTAACATCTCCTCGACTAGTAGATTTTAGAAGCAACACAATTTCAGAAAATGTTATTGTAAATCAGCTAGTTATTATCACTGCAGACATTACAAACGGTCAGGAAGTTACACAAGATTTTGTTTACATAGTTCAAATTAAAAATAGTCAAAATATAATTCAGTATTTAAATTTCTTCAAAGCTGAAGTGACCCCAACAAAAACTTTTAGTCCTGGGGTTTCATGGACTCCAAATATATCAGGAAAATTTATGGTAGAAATTTATGTATGGGAGAGTTTTGAGAATCCAGAACCGCTATCAGAATTTCTTACACTTAATTTAACAGCTAGTTAACATGAGAGTTTTCCTAACACAAAAAGTAATGAGAGATATTGAATGAACGATTAGATCGACTTTTAAAAACACTCGGCCCTGGAATATTATTTGCGAGCACTGCTATTGGAGTTTCACATTTAGTTCAATCAACAAGAGCAGGTGCAGAATTTGGTTTTGCATTAATTGCATTTGTTATGTTAGCAACTTTATTAAAATATCCTTTTTTTGAATATGGTTCACGTTATGCAAATGTAACTGGAACAAGTATTATCGATGGTTACAAAAGATTAGGAAAAAGTGCACTTGTGTTATATTTTTTGATTACAATTGGTTCAATGTTTTTTGTAACCGCAGCTGTTGGTTTTGTCACTGCAGGTTTTCTTGAAAACTTGTTTCAAATAGATTTTCTAGGAATTTGGACAGTGGTTATTTTGTTTATTGTATGTGCAGCAATTCTAAGTGTTGGAAAATATCGAGCTCTTGATGGATTGATCAAAATCATTGTGTTTGTTTTAGTTATTTCAACCATCACTGCTTTTGTTTTGGTAATAGTGAATGGACCTGTAGAAAAAGTTGAAGGTTTTGAACCAAAAATAATTTGGGATCAATCAGGGATTTTCTTTTTAATTGCATTAATGGGATGGATGCCTACTGCTTTGGACCTTTCGAGTTGGAACAGTTTGTGGACACTAGAACGAATAAAACAAACAAAATTTAAGCCGAAATTGAAAGAAACTCTGTTTGAATTCAGATTGGCGTATATCATTACAGGGGTTTTGGCATTTTTGTTCGTAACATTAGGTGCCTACATATTTTTTGGTTCTGGTGAAGAGCTGCCAAACAACAATTCTTTGTTCGCCCATAAAGTAATAACGCTGTATACTGAAACAATTGGAGATTGGAGTTACATCATTATTGCTTCAGCTGCATTTAGTGTAATGTTTGGAACAATTATTGCAGTGTTTGATGGTTATTCAAGATCTTTGGGAAGAACTATAGAATTACTGTTTGAGAAAAAAGAGTCCAATCCAAAATCATATTATTCAAAAAACATGTACATTATTTTTATTTTGATTCTTGCAGTAGGATCATTTATTGTCATTTTTCAATTTGGGGACAACCTAAGAGAGCTTGTTGATGTAGCTACAACAATTTCATTTTTAATTGCGCCAGTAATTGCTATTTTTAATTTTAAGCTAGTTACTGGCAAATATCTAGAAAAGAATTATCAACCTCCCATATGGCTTAAAATTTTAAGCTATTCTGGAATAGTGTTTTTAATAGGATTTGCCATATTGTTTATTGTTACAAGATTTTAGCGAAATTTAGTTTTGTTTATCGGTTAAATTTTTTGACATTCTTATTTGCCCATTTTGTGAGTATCAACATCTGTAATTTGCCTCGAAGTTAAATTATTTTTACAATATTCCGCTAATATCACCTCTAATCAGTAACCTGCATGACAATTGGTTATTGTGTCAAATGTAGAGCCAAAAGAGAGATCCAGGGTGCAAGTCCTACAACTCTCAAAAACGGCAAACCTGCCATAAAAGGTACATGTGGAACATGTAACACAAAGATGTTCAGAATCGGTAAAGGCTGAACATTTTATCATTTTTTTTAAAACTACAAATTCAGAATTTCCAGCTATCATCTAGTCCATTCCATAATGTCTTAAATGGACTTGGATCTTGATTAATTTCCCCTTCGATCCTGTTTTTTAGTGAAAAAAAGAAATTTCCTAATGCGTCAACTCCTCCATCAGCATACAATTCTTTGCCAATTTCTGTAATTCGCTGTTTTTTTTCCTCCACCTCACCAGACTTTGGATTTTGAAGGCAAAATGTCATCAGATCAATCAGCTCCTCTTCTAACATGAAATCCATGCAAAAATATGGACTTTAATAGATTAATAGTTACGCCTGAGTATTGGAATCGTTCTTGAAAATCAAACAACAGACTAAAACCTTGAGGAAAAGGTCAGCAAGTTATCAAAAAAGACTAGGGATAACATCAATGCTTCAAGACATTCTTTTGAGAACACTTACCAACCAGTAACATCCTTTTCACTAATCATTTTAGTTGGTGTAACCTCAACTAGCATTGATCCCTCAACAGTGTTACGTTTTCCGTAAACTTCAGCTAATTTCTTTCCCATATATCGGCCACCAAGTATTGTGTTCCATTTTAGAAGGTCTTTTTGGTTATCACTAAATTTAGCGGTTCCTTGAATAATTACAAAAGCGTATGGAGGTGATTCATCATCAACGCAGATACTTACTTGTGGATTACGCCTGATGTTTTTTGCCTTAATTGAACTATCCATAGTACCAAAAATGATTTTTCCGTCATTCCATACAAACCATATTGGTGCTACATGAGGATGGCCATCTTCTCGTACTGTGGCAAGTTTACCTGTTCTGGTCCCTTCCATTAGAAAATCGATGATTTCGTTTTCATTCATTTCTGTCATATCAAAATGGTAAGTTCAATTCTATTTAATCAAATCTGATTGAAATTAACATTTGATACGAACTGTTAATCCTGAAAATTCTTAATTCTTAGATTAGTCTGAAAATCAGATCTTCTTTTTTTTAATTTTTTTTAATTATACTTCTTCGTAGGTATTTTTTAAATTAATGAAAAGTTCTTTTTTTCTTGTATTAACTATGCTTAGCTGTTCTTGATCTAAATGAATAAACATACTTCCTTTTTCTGCGAGTAAACTTTCAAGTCTCATTCCATGTTCACCTTCTAAGGTTTTTTCCATGCCTTCCCAATCATTGATTTTCTTTTTGTATTCAAACATTCGTTGATTCATAGATTTGTCTAATTTGTCCAAAATCTCATTGAGAATTTCGCTAGTTATTGTGCTGTTACTCAAGATATGATTTTCTATCTTAATCTAGGAATTAAGTATTTTCAGGATTAACAGTTCGTATCAATTGTAAATAAAAAAGAAAAAAGCAAAAGTTGTTAAGGTTTAAGTCTCAATTGATTAATGAAAACATGTGAAATGTGAAAAATGTGGTATGCTCTTAGAAGTTTTGTCTCATCGTGGTAGACCAAGAAAATACTGCCTCAGTTGTTCTAACTATAAAGGGAAGGAGAACAACGATTCAAATTTGATACCCAAAGAAATTGATGAACATTTTGCATTATTTGGTAAGAAGGCCTCAGAAGTGAAATACGGTGAGTGTTGTCCGATTTGCAACAGCAGGATAGATGAGTTTGGCTATTGTGCATGCGAGGCTGGTGGAACCTAAGGTCATGACGTAAAGGTTCCTAGGTTATCACTAAAAATCTGAAAATTCTTAATTCTAAGATTAACCTTTATTCTGACCAATAACTACCGTATCTACAAAGACTGCTCCGTTTGTAGTTGTGAGTTTGAATTGTATGTCTCTACCAACTGGGAAGTTATCATTCAAGTCAAAAAGGATTCCTATGGTTTCACCTGACTGAGCTACACCTGCTTGATCTAGTATTGAATGTGTTGAGTTATCCATTACTGTGTATGTACCGCCACTACCTACAGTAAATGCTGGAATAAGTCCAGGAAATACATAGGTATAGACTGTACCACCTAGTCTGATTTCAGAGAATAGGACTTGTTCAGAACTGTCGTTTTGCACATAGACAACAACATATTCACCGACATTCTTTCCTTGAACATTGACATCACTACTGATAATTGTCATAGTTAGTCCGTCATGTGCCACTAGACTTGCAATATCGCGAGCATCATAGCCTATAATCCTAACTAACTCGTTTGCTGGTGTTCCACTGATTTGTGCTTGGTTGAAAAATCCTTGTGAGAATGCGAAGACAATTGTGCCTCCCACAACTGTGATTGCCACCAACAAGAGAGTTGCTATTACTTCAGCAACAGCTCTATGCCTTGAATTCCAGTTTTTTACTTTTTGATGGACTAACATCTATCTCACATTAATTAATCTAATTAATACAAAGTAGTCTGTCCATTTACTTACACATGCTGTGGTACAAGATTCAATTTGAGTAGTTTACTCTATGGCACATCGTCCCACAACACATTGATAATTTTTAATTAGTTGTATCTTAAAGATATCTTGACTCAAACTAGTCCGTACGTTTGAGGTTTAACTCTGATTGAAGATAATTCCATTATCTGAATTACATTTGATACGAATTGTTAAGTGTTCAAAGTTTAATGATTTTTTGACTTAATCCAAAACTTGATAATCTATCAAGAATTTCTGTTTCTGCTACTGCTTCTGTGTAGACTTCTTTTAAAATTCTTGAGAATGTATCATAGTCAGATAATATTTCTGCCACGGATTTCATAGTAGTTTGGGATACGTGCCAAAGAATTGCATGTGATGCAACATATCCAAATTCTTGTTCCATAGCTTTTAGAATGAAACTATCATTTGAATTTTGAGAATGTTCATTAAACTCATTATGATTAGAAACTCTCTGAATTGACATACTTTAATGAGTATTTCTTTTATTATAGCATCCAGCCTGTCTTGGCATGTTACACGTAGCAATCCTTGACTATTGAAAAGTATGAACTGATTAACATTTGGTCATCCTTAAGTAATTTCAAAATTTAAATATTCATTTAATTTTCAAGCAAAATCAAAGAAATTTCCTTGATAACTATACTTCAAAATTTAAGTATGATGAGATAATCAAAACACATCGAATTTTTTTCCAGCAGAATCAAAAACACTCAAAGCTTTCTCAATATGCTTTTTTAATAGCCAGGAAGTTACAGAAACCCTGATCCTAGCCTTGTTTTTTGGTACGGTGGGAAATCGGATAGGTTGTGCAAAGATTCCATGATCATAAAGATATTTTCCAAATTCTAATGTTGTTTTTTCTTTTCCTATCACAATAGGAATAATGTGAGTTTCAGATAGAATATCATATCCTAGTTTTTTTAATCCTGAAGAAAGAATTTGAACATTTTTTTGAAGTTTCTTTCTATATTTTTCCCTATTCGAATTAAAACGCCTTAGAGAATACTCTGAAAGAAATCCCGGCAGTGCAGAAGTATAGATAAATGATTTTGATTTATTTATGCAAAGGTCTACAATGTTGCTATCAGCTGCAATATAGCCACCAAAAGAGCCTAACCCTTTACTTAGACTACTAATATACAAATCAATTTTTTTCGAAACACCAAAATAATCTGCAGAGCCTTTTCCATCTTCTCCAACTGTAAAATCTCCATGTGCATCATCTAAAATTGTAATTGCGCCATTTTTCTCAGCAATTTTTGTAATATCATTTAGCATTGCAAAATCCCCATCCATACTAAAAATTCCTTCAGTTATGATGAATTTTCTTTTGTGTTTCTTACTAATTTTTAATTTTAAATCGTTAACATCATTATGTTTGTAGACTGTAATCTTTGCACCAGATAATTTGCATGCCTCAATTATGCTTGCATGGTTTAATTCATCACTTAGTATTTGGTCCTCTTTTTGAATTAAAGCAGTGATTGCACCCAAATTTGCCATATAGCCCGTAGGAAAAATTAATGCATTTTTTTGAGATTTGTGTTTTGCAAGTTTTTTTTCAAGTAGATTAAATGACGAATCATTGCCAGAAACCAATCTTGAGCTTGATTGCATCTGCTTTATGACTAAATTTGATGATGGTATGCCTAGATAGTCATTAGAACAAAGATTGAGTAGTTTTTTCTTGTTTATGGTAATGTATGGACCATTGACTTTGCTTAATCGTAATTGCCTATAGAGGTCTTCTTTTTTGATTTTTTCTAATTGTTCTGAAATGAAATTTAATTTAGGCTTCAAGCCCAATCTTCTCAATCATTTGAAGGTCTTTTTCAGGATCATTTCCCTTCATCGTTAGATAGCCTGAGGTGATTATCCCGTTTGCTCCACTTTGTAGCAATTCCTCCCCTTGATCATCCTGAGTTAGTTCCCTTCCTCCTGAAATTTTGATAATTGAATACGGTAACAAAAATCTTAAAACTGCAAATGTTCGAATAATTTCTGATTTTGGCAAGGAAGTTTGTAGCTCTAATGGAGTACCGGGCATTGGGACAAGAATGTTCATTGTAACTTCTTCTGGAGAAAGTGATGCAATATCTAATATCAATTCTAATCGTTGTTCTCTAGTTTCACCCATCCCTAGAATTCCACCAGTGCATAATTGAATCCCTGCATCTCTTGCAATTTTTAGTGTATCAATTCTATCTTGATAAGTATGTGTTGAACAAATTTCAGGAAATTTTGATCTAGCAGTTTCTAAATTATGATTATAGCGGTGTACGTTGAGTTCTTTTAGTTTTTTTGCTTGCTCTAGTGTAAGAAAACCTAGACTACAATCAACCTTTATTCCAACTTTATCATTGATCTGTTCTATTATATCACAAACTTTTTTGAAATCCTCTGGTGATGGCTCTCTCCATGCAGCAACAAGACAATATGAAACTGCGCCATCATCTTTTGCTTTTTGGGCCTGTTTTACTATTTCAGAAGCTGGGGGTAACTGGTATTGCTCTATTCGAGTATCATAAAATGCAGATTGTGCACAAAAAACACAATCTTCACTGCATCCGTTTTTTTTAATATTGTTAAGCTCTTCAACATCTACTTTTAACCCATTAAATTTCCTAGTTATTTCATTAGCTGATTTTGCCAAAGTTTTCAATTCAAAATCAGAAACAGTGAAGAGTTTTTTTGCTTCCTTAGTTGTTAATTTTTCATTTGCAAGAACTTTTCTCTGACAATCATAAATTATGCTTGTTTCCATATTTATCATACAATAATTATAGTCTAAATAAGACTATTGGAAAGGTTAACCTAGATTTCTTTTTAGGTTTACCATTTTAATGACTTAATCATCTTGATAGTTTGTTGTAAGAATAAATCAAGCTCTTTTTGAGAAATTGCAAGAGGGGGAACTAGCATTATGATGTTGCCTAGCGTTCTAAGGTAAATTCCGTGCTTTTTTCCACTTTCAAACACCATCTTGTTGAATGATTTTTTAGGCGTGATTGGGGTCTTTTTTTGCTTATCCTTTACAAGTTCAATTCCCATAAGCATACCTTTGTGTCTAACATCCCCCACATGATCTAAGGATAAAATTTCAGAACGATATTTTTCAAAGATTTTGGATGTCTTTTGAATTTTTTTAATAAGATTATTTTTTTCGTACAGTTTCAGATTTTCATTTGCAACAGCTGCTGAAATTGGATTTCCTGTATAAGTATGACCATGAAATAGATGTTTAAAATCATAAAAGTTTCCCAAAAATGAATCATAGACTTTTTTCGTGGTTAGTGTTGCAGCCATTGTTAGATAACCCCCAGTTAACATTTTTCCAAAAGCTACAATGTCTGGTTTTGATGATTGTGTAGTATATTCTACCATGGAGCCAAGTCTACCAAATCCAGTAGCTACTTCATCCAAAACTAACAAGACATTGTATTTGTGACAGAGTTGACTAATCTTTTTTTGAAATCCTGGAGGATAAATAATTACTCCACCTGCTACTTGTGCGCCACTTTCCATTACAAATGTCGCAATTGAATCATCTTTTGTAAATAGTTTTTCTATTTTATTTAGACAAAATTTTTGATATTCTGAAAAAGTGAATCCTTTTGGTAATCGATATTTGTTTGGAACTGGGATCTGAATTGTTGGAAATAATTTCGATTTGAATTTCGAAAAAAATTCTGGAACATATCCAACTGACATTGCACCAAACGTATCACCATGATAACCATTTTCTAATGTTACAATTTTTGTTTTATTTTTAATTTTTTTATTTTTCCAATATTGTAAAGCAATTTTAAATGCAATTTCCATTGCAGTGGAACCATCATCAGAATAGAACACTTTGTGCATTCCTGGAGAAATTTTTACCAGGGTTTTTGCCAGTTTTTCAGCAGGTTCATTTGTTAAATTAAACATTGATGAATGCTGCAATTTTTTTGATTGTTTCGATATCGCATTGACAAGTTCTTTTTTTGAGTGTCCCCAAACATTGCACCACATGCTTGCAACTCCATCAAGAAGTCTATTTCCATTAGAATCAATTAGCCACATTCCTCTCCCACGAACGATTTCATCAAAAGAGTGCCATTCTGACATCTGCGTATTTGGATGCCAAACAAAGCTTTCTTGCTTCATTTATCGATAAACAATCTTCTTATCTTAATAATTAACCGAAGGGTTTTATGGTAAAAAATCACTTTTTCAGTATTGAAATCATTTTTTGTTTCTGGAACAGATACTGATGTAGGTAAAACATGGATTGCTGCAGGTTTAGCGCGAGCAATTCGAAATATGGGAATAGATGTAGGCGTAATGAAACCATTTGCGGCAGGAACGGCACAAGAAACTGGTTACAAGTCTGAAGATGTACAAATTTTAGCAAATGCAGCAAAAGTAAATGATCCTGAAGATTTAATCAATCCTCAGTTTTTTCCAATACATGCTTCGCCATACACTGCAATAAAGATTGCTAACATTCTTGAAAAAGTCAATGTTGATTTGGTTTTACAAAATTTTAAAAAATTATCCGAACTTCATGATTGCATCCTTGTTGAGGGCATGGGTGGGATGATGACGCCAATTTTAAAAAATTATTTTATTACAAATTTGATTAATGATCTTAATTTAGAAACTATATTGGTCACAAGAAATCGTATTGGAACGTTAAACCATACTATTATGACTTGTCAAATGGCAAAAAAATCTGGAATTCGGATTAAGGGAATAATAATCAACGAAATTGATCTTGATGGTTATGCTATAGATGTCTTAAAAGATGATTTAGAAGACATTACCGGAGTATCTGTTTTAGGCTCTATTCCATTTTTTAATTCATTAGATGTAGATCAAATTGCTAAAGTATTTGAAACTAAATTTGATTTGAAAATTTTAAACTAGTTCTATTCGTTGTAGATGTATCTGCGCTGGCCTCTTGATTCTGGTTTTGTCTCAATTTCAATGAGGACAAATTCTTTTTTGAGTGATAGAAACGCTTGATCTGTAGCTAGTTTACTTTCATGGAGTTTTTCATATTCTTCGAGAGAAAGCTTCTTTCTTGGCCCAAGTTCAGTTTCAAGATTCATGTCCTTAACAATTTTTTCGTATTCAGGTTGAATTACACCGCTAAAGACCATTGCGCTTGAACCAGAACCATAAGAGGCAAAACCAACTCTTTTTCCTGCTAAATCAATTCCTTTTTGATATTCAAATTCTAAACTACTTCTAAACCCAAGATAAAGTGATGCAGTGTAAAGATTACCAATCATCTTTGATGCAATAAGAGAACTTGCTAATTTTGATTCATAAACTTCCATAAACTCGTCTGTGTTTGTAAAGCGTTTTGTAAACTCGTGGTCTTTTTCCAAAAATTCTTGGTCACCAAGAATTGATTCAATTGTTCCTCTTGGGTCTTTTGGATGTGGTTCTGACAAGCCAATTTTTTCAATTAATGGTTTCCATCTCGGTAGTGTGCGCCATTCATGTCGAATCAAATATGCAAGAGCTTTTTTACCCATGTTTGAATATGGAAGGTGCATGTTTAGATAATCAATATAATCAAGAATTGTTTCGCCTTCGCCAATCTCAAATAGTCCTGTTGAAATTACTTTGTTTTTGTATGCTTCAAGTGCTTTTCTCACTTGAATAAAATAAAGAAGGTTAGAATACTGACCATGAACTATTGGAGTTTCTTTTCCAAATGGTCTGTAAAAATCATAATCGTCTTTGATAGATGTTGAGGTAACTTTAGGATCAAACGCAAGTAATCTGGGGGAATCATTAAGCAACATGGCAACAGCTCCTGCTCCCTGGGTTGCTTCACCTGAGGAACCTAAATCGTATTTTGCAATATCTGATACCACGACAAGAGCATGTTTTCCTTCAGCTTCTCCTGCTCTAATCCAATTAGTATTATCATATAATGCATAAGAGCCTGAAACACAAGCAAACTTTGTTTCTACTCCCCCACAATGCTCAAAAGAACCAGAACCATAGACTTGCTCCAACATTCCAATAACATACGAATTCATTGCTTTTGATTCGTCAAAAGCGGATTCTGTTGATACGTATAATCTTCCAATCTCTTCAGGAGAAAGCTTGTTTTTTTGCATGATTTTCAGACATGCGTTTGCTGCAAGACATGCCGGGTCTTGATTGGTGTCAACCATTGCCATTTTAGAAATTCCAAGGCCTTTGACCAGTTTTGCTGGGTCCATACCTCTAGCTTGTGCAAAATCTGATGCGTCAATATACAATCTAGGGATGTATATCGCAATATCATCAATTCCAGCTGTCATGAGCTAGCCTTCGAATATGGTCTTATAAGGTTATTGAAGTTAATTTGTCACACCAAGTAGAAAAAATTAGCAATTTCTTACGCCTATTTTCGTAATCTGATCGAAAAAATTCTATTTTTCCAACTCTGAATCAAAAACTCTTTTAAATACATCATATGGTTGTGCTCCCGGAATTTTTGTAATCTGATCATCGGTACCTATGACAAAAAATGCAGGCGTTCCTGTTAGTCCAAGAGATCTAGCATCAGAAGTACTATCTGTTATAATTGCAGTATACTTTTCATTTTTCACGCATTCTGAAAATTCATCCATGTTCAATCCTACATCTTGTGCAAAACTTAATTGGTTATCATAACTTGCCCAGCCATTATTTTCTCCTGCCCAATTATTATATAAAATATCATGATATTCCCAAAACTTTCCTTGTTCATCTGCACAATGAGCTGCATTCGCAGCTATTATTGAATCAGGACCAATTATTGTAAAATCTTTGAAAATAATTTTCACTTTTCCTGTTTCAACATAATTTGATAAAATATTGTGCTCAGTTTCATGAAAATATTTGTTGCAGAAAAAACACTGATAATCTCCAAATTCAACCAAAGTAATCGGCGCATTTGGATCACCAAGATAAGGCGAACCATTTTCTGTGAAAACATCAAGTCCAATTCTTTGTGGAGTTGGTTGAATATTTTCTGCTTGTTCTAAAACTAATTCTTTTTCATCAGTAATATTATCAAATGCTAAAAATGTAACAAAAATAGCAACTGCAGCTATTCCAGCTCCAATTCCAAGTGATGGACCATGTAAATTCACAGTTCAAATGTTTTTTAGGTTAAATTTAGTTTTTTGGATAGATTTTCCTCAGAATCCAAAAATTCCAAAAATACTTGATGCAAAAGCAACTATCCCTTCATGAAATCCTTGGAAATATTTCCCAATATCCATAAACAAATCGTAGGCCTGATCCTCTCCGCCTAGTTGCAAAAAAATGCCTTTGAACATTATATGTATTTGATAAATCTGGGTTTTTAATCTCAGTATGCATTTTTTATACAGCTACAGTTAATTCTATATTCAAGCACAAAATTGTAGCTTTACTCATTACTACAATAACAGGGACGACTTTTGCCATTATAATTAGAATCTAACAATATGGTCTAATTTGTCATTCATTCTTTCAAAATGTTTTATAATTTAAAAATTCTAGTACTTATGCTGATGATTATATCAACGGGTTCTCTCTGATTTCCTCAAAATATGACGAATATTACCTGCCGAATTATGAAGCAAAATCGAATCTAAATAAATGGCTTATTTGGAGTGAAATTGTGAAAAGGGTTTTCGTAAACGGTTTTGGTTCTATTGGAAGTAGAATCACCACTTTTATCAAAGATGATCCTGAAATTCAAGTTATAGGTGTGGGAAAATATTCCCCAGATGAGAAAGTCAATACAGTAATTTCTCTGGGTTTAGATGTTTTTGTTCCTGAAAAAAAGTTGGATTCATTCAAAGATTTCAAAATTGCAGGAACTATAGAATCCGCACTAGATGATTGTGACTTGGTAATTGATGCTGCACCCGGGGGACATGGTTATCTGAACAAGAAAAATCTCTATGACTCAAAAGAAGTTATGACCATTTATCAAGGAGGAGAATCAGTTTACGGTGAAAAAGCAGTTTCTGATTTATTGTTTAATTCTAGAGCAAATTATACAGAAGCTTTTGGAAAAAAACATGTCATGCAAGGTAGTTGTAATGTTACTGGTATGGGACGTATTCTTCAACCATTGCGTGAAAAATATGGTGATAGATTAGTAAGATTTGATGTTACACTAGTTAGAAGATGGGCCGACATTGAACAGACTGACAAAGAAGTAAAAGACACTATTGAATGGAGCGAGAATCCACATCAGGGTGATGACGTAAAAAGCTACATGGGAAAAGAAACTCCACTCTTTTTACGTGCAATCAAGGTTCCAACAAGACAAATGCATTTACACATTATAGATGTCAGATTTAAAGACAAAGCACCAAAGCCCTCTGAAATTTTAGAAATTTTCAAAAATGAACATGGTGTAGCAACATTATGGACTGCAAAAGGAACTAAAGATGTTAGAGATTATGCTATTACTATGAAATTTAGCTTTACAGACACAAACATGATACATATTCATGCAAACATGATGGAATCAATTGAAGATACTGTAAAGATGATGTATTCTGATGATCAAACAGGAATTGTAATTCCTGAAAATCACATGTTGATGCAGGCAATGCTTTATCAGCGCCCATACGAAGAAGCATTCAAACATACAGAAAAGCTATTTCATATGGAAGATAAGAAAAAAATATTAGAAGAACACTTTGCAAAAAAAGACTAACGCTTTATTCTCTCGATTCTAATTTTTTCTGGTCTGTTTTTTGAAACTTTTTCTACAACTATTCGTAAAGAATCAACTTCTACTTTGTCTCCTTCTTTAGGAATGTCTTGTAATCTTTCATGTAACAAACCATTCAGAGATGCATAATCATCTCCTTGTGGAACTTTGGTTTTGAAAATATCGTTGATTGTGTCAATCTCAATGTCTCCATTGGTAATTATGGTGTCTTGATCAATTGATTGATATTCTAATGGTTTTGCTTTATCGCTCTCGTCTTCAATTTCGCCTACAATCTCTTCAATAAGGTCTTCAAGAGTGATTAGGCCTTCGACTCCTCCAAACTCATCTACAACTATGGCCATGTGGGTCTTTCTACCCTTCATTTCTTTTAGTAAACTACTAACCATTTTTTCTTGCGAAGCAAATACTGGCTTCCTAGCAATATCTTCTAATCTTATCATTTTGTTATCTTTTTCTAATTCTTTTAAAACATCTCTAACATGAATAAATCCGACAATCTCATCTTTGCTTGAACCATAAATTGGAATTCTTGAATGGCCACTTTGATTAATTGATGGTAATGCTTCAAATAACAACATCTTTGAATTTAGCGTAAACATCTTTAGTCTTGGAATCATAACGGAACGAATTACTGTATCATCAAATTGTAATGCTCCCTGAACTAATTCCAGTTCTTCTTTTTCAATCGCTTTATCTGCCAGACCTTGATCAATAACTCCTTTGATTTCTTCTTCCGTTAGAGCTGGGGGATGATAACTACTTCCAGCTAATCTTACCATGCCACGCGAGATTATTTCAAAAAATTTCACAACAGGATACAATGCATAACTAAATCCAAGTAATAATGGGCTAAATCTTAGGGCAATCTTTACTGCATTTGCATTACAATACGTTTTAGGAGTAATTTCTCCAAATACTAGAATCAAAAAGGTCATAATTCCAATTGCTATGCCAAGTCCTTCATTTCCAAAAATTCCAATTGCTATGCTTGTTGCAAAAGCTGATGCTGCTACATTAACTAAATTATTTCCTAGGTTTACACTTGACATCATCCAGCTAGGATTTGATTTTAGTTTATGAAGAGCCATTGAACCCTTTACCTTTTGTTTTAGTAATTGCTGTACCTTTGATTTTCTTATTCCTACAAGAGCCACTTCTAAACCACTAAAGAAACCTGAAAGTCCAATAAGGATAGCTAAAGCTATTATCTCTAACCAAAACTCAGCCATTTAATCCCTCCAAAAACTTGTGCGAATTACGACGCCGGTTATCCATTTTATTTTTGATTCCACCGCATTCCTAGTTAGTATTAATCCGCAAAACTGGCTTTTAAGGCTTGATGTATAATTTTTGGTTCTCTTGTTAACAAAAATTTGATTTTTTTGAGGTTAGTTTTTTGATGGTCGTGAGAAACGATTTGATGGATTGTTATGATAATTGACTGGAAGCATTGCATCTTTTTGTCTTCCAGTTAGGATGCCTACAACAACATCGTCTTTTTTGATTATGCCTTCTACAATGAGTTTTTTTGTTCCTGCAGGTACTGCGCCTGATGCCATTTCACAATCAAATCCATTTAATCCAACAACTGCCATTCCATCAAGCATTTCATTATCTGAAACAGAAGTAACTACACCATTTGTAAAATCAAGAGCACGTAATGCCTTTAGGATGTTTGCAGGTCGTCCAATTTGTATTGCAGTAGCTTTAGTTCTTGGTCGAATTCCTTTGTTATCTAAATCTGAATAGTAATTTTTAATTAATTCTGTATTTGGTTTTCCTTTATTCCAACGAAGCTCTTCGCCATTAAATTTTCCATTATAAAGATCTGAAAGAGTACTGGCTCCTTCTGCATTAATAACAGCTATTCTTGGAATTTTTTTAATCCATCCCCAATCATGTAATTCCATTAATGCTTTTCCACAACTTGAAGTATTTCCTAATGCTCCCCCAGGATAAACAATCCAATCAGGAGCATCCCAATTCAGATATTCTAATGAACGATAGGGAATTGTTTTTTGACCTTCAATTCTAAATGGGTTTATAGAATTTACAGTATAACCATTAGATTGTTTTACCTCATTAAGTGACTTCGCAAATGCATCATCAAAATTTCCATCTACTTCAAGAATTTGTGCGCCAAATTGATATGCTTGGCTTAATTTGCCCGGAGCAATTTGTCCAGCTGGAATATAAACATCGCATTCTATTCCTTCATTTGCAGCATACATCCCAGCAGACGCAGATGTATTTCCAGTTGATGCGCAAACAATTTTTTTAGCATTAACAAGTTTGGCATGAGTTACAGCAGCAGCCATACCATTATCTTTGAATGATCCACTAGGATTGTATCCTTCTGGTTGCAACCATAAACCCTCTGGAGAAATCTGAATAAAATCCGCTACTTTAGACATGTGATATGGTTTTGATTGCCTTCCTTCTGCCCCATCTAAAGAAACTAATGATTTAGCACACTCTTCAAAACTTTCGGTATCGATTTGACAAAAATTTAGTAATTCTCTAAATCTCCAAACTCCACTTTCATTAAAAATACTGCCTTCAGGATTTCTCCTACTGAGAAATTTTTCTTTTAATGATTCTGATGGCTTTTCTTTGTATTTTACATCAAGTAAATGTCCATTTTCACACTCTACTCTAGTAGTTGAAATTTGATACTCTAAACCACATTCCACATCAATGCATTTTAGATACGCATTTTCTTGCAATGTCAGTTAGGACTCTGAGTAGTAATTTAAAGTTAAAAGTGAATTCTAAAACTTGGCAAATTGGATAAATTTTATTTTTTGTATACCAAACTTTTAGATTGGATATGATTCCCTAAAACATTCATGACAACAATTGATGACTATCTTCAAGGGATCATAAAGCAGATCCTAGAATCTTACAGACATCTTTTAGATCTAAAAGACAAACCTGGAGATTTAGAAATAATAAAAACTGAAATTTTGAGAATAAATGGATTTTTTAAAGTAATTATTAAAAAAATAGAATCATCACAAATTCAGTCAGATACTTATGTAAAATTATTAAAACAAACAAAACATTTTCTTTCCAATTATGAGTTTGAAAGAGAAATTGAAACAATGTCGACTTTGTATTCAGATGATCCTAATAGATTGAAAAACATTCGTTTGAAAATTATAGAATCATTACAAAACAACGAATTAATGGAAACTATAGAAACTATTTACAACTTAAAGAGTTGATTATATTATGAGATCGGAAAAAAAATGTGTTTTATGTGGGTGTTTGGATCATAGATTAATTGGTTGTGCGAAACATTTGTCAAAAAAATGTAATTGCTACAAAAATCAAGATTGATTTATTTTTTAGATTATTCTTTTTTTGTTTTTGGGCCAGATCTTAAATGAAAATTTAGACAGCATTTACATTCGTTCTTTATGCATTCATCTTCAGAATAATGTCCACAAATTCCACATTCGCATCCACTCATAACTTACCTTACAATTTACAAAATATAACTAATAACCACATTTTTTCTGATTTTATGCTCAAAACAGATTGTTACTTTTTAGATTTTTTTGATTTTGAAGGTTTTTTTGTTTTTTGCTTAAGCTCATTTTTTATCTCAGCTTCTTTATTTTCAACAACTTTGATGATTTCCTGTATTAATCCGTCCAAATCACTGTCAGAGGCACTTGGCTCTACTGCTTCTGCTATTTCAGTAATCGTAGATGATATTTCTGCACTTACTTCCTCAAAACTCTCAGGATCTTCATATGCTGT
>JADFGC010000065.1:0-5925 GCA_022567895.1 Nitrososphaerota archaeon | reverse complement strand
AAATAATTATGACCCAATTATTCCAAGTGCAAAACCTCCTGGTTATGCAAGAAAACAAAAAGAAGGAGTTCCCAAGTCAGCAAAACAAATTTTGCCAATTGGAATTTTTATTGTCACAGTGATTGGTGTTGTTTCATGGTGGGGTGTTGATTTGGTGATTTTAGCAACTGCCACTGGAGGACTTGCACTTGGTGTAGGGCTAGCACTAAAAGAAACTATGGAAAATTACTTTGCATACATAATGATTAGAAAAGACAAGATTGTCAAACGAGGTGATAGGGTAACACTACCAAGTGGATACAATGGTTTGATATACAAGATTACCCCCAGAGTTACGTACATCAGGCATGGTCTCAATGAATCTTTGGCAATTATTCCTACCAAGCAACTAGTTTCAGCAGAAATTATCAACTTTACAAAAGAATTCAAACTAGTCCCTGCCGGAATTGATGTTGGGGTTTCTTACCTAAATGATCCAAGGCAAGTTGAAGCAATTCTAATTAAGATCGGTAAACGGGCAATGAAAGAAGTAAAGGATGATAATGGCATCCATCTAGCCAGACAGAAAAGATGCCCATACCTAGATGAACACAAAGAAAGCTGTGGATGTGACAAAAATCTACTTGTTGATGTAGGTGATCCGGTTGTAAGATTTAACAACTTTGATGATTCATCGCTTGCTTTTGCAGTACGTGTATTCGTCAGAGATTATGGCTCTCAGTTTAAGATGAAAAGTGAGATGCGTGCTATCATGTATGAAGAATTCAAAAAATATGATATTAGAATACCATGGCCAATTAGAACTGTTTACCAAGGTGATGAGAAAAGAGAGTCAAAAGAGATTGGAAAACTTGATCAGAAGCGTAACAAAGTAATTGATAAGTATGGCCTAACTAGGGGAGAGGGAGTAGCAGAAGAAGATTAATCTATACTCCTCAAAAACTTAAGAATCCCTTTCTTCTCGTAGTTTTATTGGCAAAGTTTACTGTAATAGGTGGTAATGCTTCTCAAGACTTGGCTAAAAGATTAGCGAGAAAACTAAAAGCGACATACATTAACACTGAATTAAGAGCTTTCCCAGACGGAGAAAATAAAATTACACTTTCTGCAAAACCAAAAAAGAATAGAATTATTGTTGTACAATCTGCATATCCACCTGTTGATTCTAATTTGATTCAGTGCTTGTCGCTAATTTCTAAGGCAAAGCAGTTCTCATCAAATGTAATTGCGGTAGTACCATACATGGGTTATGCAAGACAGGACAGGGAATTTCTTCCTAGAGAGGTAGTTTCAATGCAGGTAATTGCCAAACTGTTCAAGGCTGCAGGAGCTACGAAATTAATTGTTGTGGATATTCATAGCTTAATTGGACTAAAACATTTTAAAATTTCAGCAAAAAATATTTCAGCTGTACCTGAACTTGTTAAATTTTTTAAAAAATTAAAACTGAAAAATCCTCTTGTTGTATCACCAGATCTTGGAGGTAAAAAGCGCACTAAAGAATTTGCAAAGCTTCTAAACTCAAATTACATAACCCTAAAAAAGAAAAGAGATAGAAAGACAGGAAAAGTAAAGATTATTTCAACAAATCTTAAACAAGTTATTGGAAAAGACATTATTTTGGTTGATGATATGATTAGCTCTGGTGGTAGCATAATCAAAGCAACAGAATTCTTGAAAAAACAAAAATGTAAACGGGTTTTTGTATCTTGTACTCATGCGTTGTTAATAGACGATGCTGAAAAAAAGATCAAAAAAGCTGGAGTTACAAAAATTGTGAGTACAAATACCATTCCAGGTACGACTTCAAAAGTGGATGTTTCAAATATCATAGCCAAGACAGTAATGTAAATGCCTGAAAGCTTCTTCATACTATCTAAAGAAAATATCGAGCTTGCGAGAGATGAAGTAATTGCAATTGCGAAGACATATGATAGATTTGCAAAATCTCAAACATTTTCAAATCTTGTTATAGTTCAATCTAAAACTCCTTGGGAAAAAATTGCAAAACGAGCTACATTTGTAAAAACATCTGGTCAACTTTTAAAAAAATTATCAAATCTATTTTTAGATGATAGCTATTTCTCACTTTTACTTGAAGCAAAAACATTTGCGTGCCGAGTCATTAATCTTAGTGAAAACAAGTTTGATCCTAGAGATTTAGAAGATGTGATGGGAAATATGATTTCAAAATTTTCTCAGGCTAAGGTTTCTTTAGATGATCCTTCTTTAGTCATCTACTTGATTCTGACAGATTCGCAAGGATTTTTTGGATTTTCAACAGAATTTGAAAAGGAAAAACAGCTGAAAAAACCAAAAAACCATCCACATGAGCTTGATTGGAAGCTTTCAAGAGTGATGATTAATCTGGCTGGATTTAAGGAAGGAGATACTATTTGTGATCCTTTCTGCGGTACAGGAACTACTCTTTTAGAAGCAGAATCGATGGGAATTAATTCCATCGGTATTGATTTTGATAAAAAAATGTGTGATCTTTCTAAAAAGAATCTAAAAGAAAATCAATTTAATTCCAAAGTTTTCAACTCTGATTACAAGTATATTAACAAAATTAAGAACAAATATGATGGAATTGTTACTGATCTTCCATATGGAAGGGCTTCTAAAACTTCTGAGCCACCAGAGAAACTGTTACGTAATTTTGTTTCAATAATTCCAAAAAAGAAAAAATTAGCAATAATGTGTAAAAAAGGATCTGAGAAAGGACTAAAACTAATTTCTTCAAAAAAATACGAAATCTATAGGCATAAAAGTTTGACAAGGACGATTCTAGTAAAATGAAACTTGTGTTTTTAGGAACTGCGGGAGCGCAACCCACTGTAGACCGTGGACTGACCTGCATTTGTTTAGAAAAAGAAGCCGAAATCTTAATGTTTGATGCAGGTGAAGGTGCTCAACTTTCCTACCTGAAATCAGGTTTGGGTTGGAATAAAAAAATGAAAATCTTTGTGACACATCTTCACGGAGATCATTGTGTAGGAATTCTTGGCTTGTTACAAACCATGACGATGCAAAACAGAACAGAACCTTTAGAGATCTATGGTCCTGAGGGAATTGAAGAATTTATTGCAGCAAACATCAAAGTTTTGAATTTTGGTTTATCATTTCCTGTTATGATTACATCAATAGAAGAAGAGAAGGTTGTTGATGAAAAGACATATTCTGTTTTTTCATGCAAAGCAGATCATTCTATTCCTGCCTATTCATACTTATTTGAAGAAAAAGACAGGCCAGGCAGATTCAATACTGAAAAAGCAAAACAGTTAGGAATTCCAGAAGGAAAATTATGGAATCAGCTTCAAAATGGTCACGAAATCAAAGTTGGAGACAAAATAGTAAAGCCTTCAGAAGTGTTGGGAGAAAAGCGTCCTGGTAAAAAAATTGGGATTTCTGGTGACACAAGGCCTACAAAAGAACTTGAAGAATTTTTTAAAAATTGTAATTATCTTAGTTTTGATTCTACATTCTTAGATGAATTAAAGGATAAAGCAATTGAAACACATCACTCTACTGCAAAAGAAGCTGCGACGCTTGCAAAAAATGCAAATGTTGAAAATTTAATTTTAACACATTTTTCTGCTAGATACAAAGATGAATCTGTTTTAGTTGATGAAGCAAAAACTATTCATGGTTCTGTTATTGGTGCAAAAGATCTTCTTGAAATTGAAATAAAATAAAATCATGTTTGAAGATTTAGAAAATAAACTAAAGAATGCTGAAAAGATTGTTTTTGTAACCGGTGCAGGAATTTCTCAAGAAAGTGGGATTCCAACTTTTCGTGGAAAAGATGGATATTGGCGAAAACATGATCCAATGAAGTTAGCTACGATTGATGCATTTTATGAAGATCCAAAGTTGGTATGGGAATGGTATGAAGATAGAAGAAAAAACATTCTAGCTGCACAGCCAAATCCTGGTCATAAAGCAATTGCAGAGCTTGAAAAATATGTGAAAGTTGTGGTTCTTACCCAAAATATTGATGGACTTCATCAAAGAGCAGGAAGCACAAATGTCTTGGAATTGCACGGAAGTATAATTAGAATAAAGTGTACAGTTTGTGATTTTAAAGATGAGGTTACTTCAACCTTTGAAAGACTTCCACCAATTTGTAAATGTGGAGAGATGTTAAGACCAGATGTAGTTTGGTTTGGTGAAGGACTTCCACAAGATGTTTGGGGTGAAGCAATCAATCATGCAAATTCTTGTGATGTGATGATAATTGCAGGAACTTCACTTGTTGTTTCTCCAGCAAATTCACTGCCAATGTATGCGAGACAAAACAATTCTATACTAATCGAGGTTAATCCAGAACCAACTGTTATGACATCAGATATGGATTTATCATTACAAACAACTTCTGCTAATGCTTTACCGCAGTTAGTTTCTATTTTTAAAATGTGAGTAATTGCCCATTAACTCGTGAAGCTTTTTTCCAGTTTAACAAAATGCTCCAAAATTAGCCTCGAAAAAAATTTTCGAAGCTTAGCCTAGGATGTTTGCGTGTGAGGTTTATTCCCAGGATAAGACTCTACGGCAAAAGGACAACAGAAGAACAAATAACACAAGAAATTTTCAATCTACTTCACGGTAATGACCAAAGACCTTATCCACTTTCTGTTGCAGAGATTGCAAAAATTTTCGGAGTGAACCGCAACACAGTATACAATTACATAAAACGAATGAAGTTACAAAAATCCCAAACAGGAAGACTAGAGCTCCCAAAGATTCCAATTGAAAAACAGTTCCGCCAATTCAACAAGCACCATTCCATAACAAGTGAACAAATTGTAGGCGATTGTGATGAATAAGATCTAACGAAGAATTATTTTATCCTGTATCGAAGTATGGCTAAAACTGAATCATGAATCTCCAGTTTTTTGATTATTTTTGGAGAAACTGCAAACTCAATTTTTGATGATGTATTTTTTGCAATCTCTAACATTTTCATTATTTTTTTGAATTGAGAGTTGGTGTGATAGTCTGCAGAAACGATTAGTGTATCTACTGCTCCAATTTCCAATGCCTTGTAAATAACATCATTTCTTTTCGCAGTTAATCCTTCTTTGACTAGTCTTTCGTATTTTTCAATAATTTCTGCAACATATTTTCTTCTATGCTGGTACAAGTGATGGATTATTTTCTTATGAACATCATTTATTGGAGTGGAAAAAGACAAGTTTTCTACAAATCGACATTTTTTAATCAATTCCGAATCAAGTTCATCATAAAATTCTGTTTTTGCAGGACCAATTCCACCCAACAGTATTAACGCAGAATTTGAATCCATCTTTTTGACTTTATTTGCAACTTTCTTGAAGAAAACATGAATTTTGGTTTGTCTTGCCCTTAGGAATCTTCCCTGACTCTGTCCTCCTTTTCTATGTCTTCCCCGTAGGTCAATTCGAAGTCTAGCTTCTTGGACTATCTGACTCCCATGAAATTTCTGTATTCTTGCGGATTTTTGATCAAGTGTTACTAGCAAAACATCATAATTGGTTTTGAGAATGTCACGGAATGGCTTGATGTATGGCCTTTTGCTTACCATGTAGATGTAGGGCAGTTTTTTTGAGGTTCCAATTTCTTTGGTGTTTACTTTGCCGTTCTTTATCCATCCAAAAATACAAAGGGTTTTTGTAAACTTGCCTGCCGAGGAAGGATTCTCTTTAAGTTCTGTGATTCTTTTTTCAATTTCTGATTCTATTATTTCAAATGGCTCCTTCCTCTTTGTTTCCTGTAGCAAAGATATGGTTTCTTGTCCCTTACCGTATGGGTAATAGACAGATACACATGTAGAGTCAATCTGTTTTACCTCATAGAGAAACTGGTTTAGAGATAACCACTCAGATGATGAGATCTCAGAAGATTCCAGATTGTTTTTCACAAGTTTTACTTTTTTTCTTTCGTAAA
>JADFGC010000014.1:0-22945 GCA_022567895.1 Nitrososphaerota archaeon | reverse complement strand
AATTCTAACTGTACAATAGTAATCGATAATGATGCATTTCTTGATAGCAATCCCAATTTGTCAGCAAAAAATTGCTATGAAATTACAAACTCTGCAATTTTGCATGTTGTTGGTTCTTTAAGAGAATCATCCATTCATGAGGAAACTCACCTCTTGACTACAAGTTATTCTAATAATGATTTTGAGAATTCGTTGAAAGATTCAATGAAGATGCTTTACGAAAATGCTCCTCCCAATAGTGTCAAGCGTTCAATGCTTTATGTCATTGGAGGAGAAAATGCCCCTATTGGAATGATTAACACCATTTCAAAAATTTCTGGTAGCGTCTTACATGAAGAAGGAGCCCAAATAGATGTTTCAACGTCATCATCTGAACAATCTAAAGTTGTGATGCTATCTTCCGTTCAAGGAGAAACCAGATTTGACAAATATGATCCTCTTGGAGTAATTCCAAAAGAGAATTCCCTTGATTGGGAAGAACCTGAATGTAGTATTGATTGTAATTTAGATTTACATCAATTAGAATAAAATTAATTTTTAACTAGATTTCTTTTTTGGTTTTTCTTCTTTAGCTGGTGCTTTCTTTGGTTTTTCTTTTGGTTCTTCTAATCCAACTGCTTCGTAAATAGAAGAGTATTGTGGATAGTTTTTGTGGAACCAATCTTTGTACTTCTTTTCTTTATTGTATCTGTCAATGTAGTGTTGAGCTCCTTTCTTAGGATCTACAAAACCTGCTAGCTTTGGTTTTTCTTCTTTAGCTGGTGCTTTCTTTGGTTTTTCTGTAACCTCTTTTTTTACTTTCTCTTCAACTTTAGCGGCAACTTCTTTGGATTCCTCTTTTGGCTTTACTTTATCTTTGGCTTTTTCTTCTGGAGTTACTTTTGTTTCAAGTTCTTCCTCATAAAGCGCGATTAAGACATAACCTTCTTCAGTTTTTGTCATTCTAACTCTAACTTTTCTTGGAGGATGTTTAATTCCTCTTTTCCAAATTTGATGTGCTAAATCTTCATCAATTCTAACATCTTCAGTTTTCATGTGATGTCTTGCAAATTCTCTAATCATGTTAATTGCACGTTTTGCTCTTCGATTATTTGCTGAAAGCAAAACTTTACCCAAGTTTATTGTGTATACTCTCTCAAGTTCTTGTGACAACTAACCTACCTCCACGTCAGTTTGTCTCCAAGCTCTACGTTTTGGATTTGTTCGTACTGCTCTTTTAGTTCTAAGAATAACCCAAGCCGGTACAGATGAGGCTTGCTTTTGTTTTTTGATTAATCTAATTTTTCTTGGAGACGATTTACGTGCAGCCATAAAATGTCAGGCCGGCCAAGCTCTTTTTAAATGAATCTCAGATTAGATTATTTTTTTCAAATATATCCAAAATTTGTTTTAAGATTCTAGCCGAAGCTCCCCAAACTGTATAGTCATTAAATTTGAAAATATGCATTTCTTGAATTGAGTGATGATTTGGATCTGGGTCATCCTCCAATGTTTTTAGAAATGGTTCAAGCGGAATATGAAGAATTGATTCTACTTCAAAATTATGTTTAAGGTTTGATAATTCATCAACAACTGCTACAAATGGCGTTATTGTAAATCCAGAATTAAGTGTCCTTACTGGTTTTAATTGTCCAATAATTTGTTCACGTTTAATTTCAAGATCAATTTCCTCTTTTGTTTCTCTTAATACGGTGGTCAAAAGGTCCTCATCTTTTTTGTCCCATTTACCACCAGGAAATGAAATTTCTCCAGCATGGATTTTTAGAATTTCGGATTTTTTTGTCATCAAAACTTTTGGTTCTGAACCATAAATCAATACTAATACAGAAGCTAGTTTAGAACCATCATGCTTTGGTTTTGGTGATAATTCACTAGCTAATGAAGACCTAATTTCTTCTAGTTTCAACAATGAATTAAGAGCATTAATTGTTTATTGAATTTATCATTCAACAATTTTAACCAGCTTTATTTGAGAAACCTTTATGACAATAAGATATGAACTAAATCCTCCTAAAGTCGATAAAGATGGGCTTTTGTCAAAGGATGAGTTAGCAAAAAAACTTGACAAATTTAAAAATCGAGTCGCGGAGATAAGTAGCAGTTGTGATGGAATTCACATTACTGATTCAGTTTTAGGAACAAAAAGAATTTCGCCGCTTACTACAGCTGAAATAATTCGAAATAATAATTCTAATCTTGAAGTTACTGTTAGTTTACGTGTTAGAGACAAAAAAATAGAAGAGGTTGAAAAATTAGTTAAAGATGCTATAGAACTCGGACTTGAAGGAATTTTAATTATAAAGGGAGATCCATCTACTGAAAATCCAAATAACTCCGGATTAATTCCAAGTAAAGTTGTAAAACATTTAAAAGATTCTGGTTTTGCAGAAAAAATTGATCTTTACTTATCATTACCTTCTAAACCAAATTTTGCTAAAATTCAAAAAAAGATTGATGCTAAACCAAAGGGTTTTATCACACAAGTTATTGCGTCGACAGATCAAGTTACTAATATTGTAGATGCATTAAAAGCACATAGTTTCAGAATCATTCCAATTGTTTTGTTTCCATCCCAGAAGAATTTAAAATCTGCAGAATTTCTCAAGTTAGATTGGTCAAATTATCAAGATAATGTTATTGATTTTATAAAAAATGTCCACAACATAACAGGAGATGTTCTAATAACATCTCCAAATGATTTTAATGGGGTTCTAATGACCTTTAGAAAGTTAGAAATTTGATATCATCTTATACGCTTGGGATATATCCCAGGTCAGAAGAACTTATTGAAGCAACTCGAAAGAATACATCTAACCTATCATCTCTTTTCTTAAGCGAAACTAAAGACTACATTTCACTACAAAAAAAAGCAAAGTTAGGTTATGTATGTGATCCACTTCTGCAATGGGATGACATATTCAGACCATTTGCAAAGTTAAAATCCGTAAAATTTGCTGCCCTAAATAGAAATTATGAGATGAATACCTTTTACAGAAGATTATCTTTTGAGAATAAGATTACGGGTGGGGGAAATATAGTAAAAACCAACGTAGCATCTACTCTTCTACCAAAAAATAAAGCTGTTTGTATACCAGAACCCTACACATTTGCCGAAAGACATCTTAGTTCTAAACATAAAACAAGAGATGAGTTTGTAATTGATCTTGCAAAGATGCTTCGAAAGGAAGCATTGTCATTGGTCAAAGCAGGTTTTAAGCTAATCCAACTTGTTGGACCTTCTATTGCATATAATATCAATAAAGTCGACCTAGATTTGGTTAAAGATGGATTAGACATCCTTACTCGTGATGTAAAAGCAAAAACTGTTCTTCATTTTTATTTTGGAGACGTATCTAAAAAAATTGAAAGGCTTTTAGATTTACCAGTTTCTGGTTTAGGTTTTGACCCTATCACAACTCCAATAAATGCCATCAAAAAACATAGTTTTTCGGGAAAATCACTTGCTGTTGGTTTAGTCAACTCATACACTACCCAAGTAGAAAACAAAAAGAAATGCATCTCTGAAATAAACCAACTTGTGTCTAAAACAAGACCGAAGGAAGTATTTGTGACTACAAATTTTGACTTGGAATATTTACCAAAAGAATTTGCACGAAAGAAAATATTGGTGCTCGGAGAAATTTCGAAAGGAGTGAAAAATGTCTAAAAAGCTATTTCCAACACAAGAGATTGGTAGTCTTAAAAAACCATCACAGTTACTTAAATTAGTAAAAAACCCTGACGTTTCAAATGAGATAAAAGCTAAAAAAAGAAATGATGCTGCTCTACTAAACATAAGGACGCTTGAAGACTTGGGACTCGATATAATTTATGATGGTGAGGTACGGAGAGTAGAGATGTATGAAGAACCTGTGCGATACATTGAGGGTTTTGATTTTGCGGGTAAAGTGAGGTCGTGGGATAACAAGTATTACAACAAAGCACGAATAACGTCTCCAGTAAATTATAAAAACAATTTTCATGAGAATGAATTCAAATTTGTAAAACAAAATGCCAAAAAAGAGATCAAAGTACCTGTTACTGGAGCTTATACTTTAGCCGATTGGTCATACAATGAACATTACAAATCAAAAGAGGACCTGGTAATAGCTTTAGCAAAAAAAGTACTCAGACCATTGATTAAGGATCTAGTTAAGTTAGGAGCAAAAATTATCCAGATTGACGAACCAGCTGGCACATCACATCCTTCTGAGATGGATATTTTTAGAGAATCAATTAATGAATCGGTCAAAGGAGTAAATGCAAAAATCGTAGTTCATGCCTGTTTTTCTGGAAATGACTACAAGGTATTAGCACCACAGATGTCAGAAATAAAAGCACAGCAGTATACTTTGGAGTTTGCAAACAGGGACACATGGAATTTAGGAACAAGTGACAAAGCTCGGAAAGGTTTTCACGTTTTGAAACTTTTCAGAGAACATGGTTTCAAAGGGGAGATTGGAATAGGAGTTACTGATGTACATGTTGATGATATTGAATCTCCAGAACTTGTACGAGATAGAATTTTGTTTGCAGCAAAGGCTTTAGGTGATCCCACAAAAATTTATGTGAATCCAGATTGCGGATTGAGAACTAGAACACGAACAGTTGCATTTGATAAGATAAATTCGCTCGTAAAAGGTGCAGAACTTGCAAGACAAAAATTAAAGTAGATTATTTCAAATTAGGTTAGAAAACTAAAACACTTGAGTTCAAATTGCAGCATATTAGCATCTCCAATTTTGTAAGAGGAGCGACTTTTTTTCAGCATGCAGGAATTTCCATAACATTTGTCTTCATGCCAATTATTGCAAAAGGAGTTACTGAGTCTCTATTTGAAATTGGAATTATTGTGGCTTCGTTTAGTTTTGCGCAAATTTTGTCTGAAATTTACTTTGGAAGAGTTTCTGACAAAAAAGGAATTAGACTTCAATTCATTCGGATTGGATTTATTGGATGTGCAATAACGTTTGGACTGCATTATTTTGCTGACGACACAACACTATTGTTACTTGCAAGAATTGGTGCAGGAATAACAACAGGAATTATGATTCCAGCAATGATTGCATATGCATATGAAGTGAAAAAAGACAAGAAAAAAGTTGCGTCTATAATTTCATTTCACGCTTTGGGATGGTTAGCTGGAATTGTAGCAGCTGGTATTATGAATGATGAAAAAATAATTTTTCTCGTAAGTAGTGCATTTTTTGTTATAGGTTTACTTGTAACAACAAAGCTTCCGAACATTACATCTAAGAAGGAGATAGAGCCAGGAACCACTAAAAGAATAATTTCCAAAAATAGATTTTTGTTCCTTTCACTATTGATGCGCCATATTGGAGCATCTGCGGTTTGGATTATTCTTCCAATTTTGTTAATGGACGTAATGGGAGCAAAACTTTACGAAATTTCCATAGTATATGTTTTCAATACAGTAACAGCATTTGTCATAATGAATTTGATGGCAGGAAAAATTAAAATCAAAAATATTACAACATTCAAAATTGGTATTGGATTAACCATTTTTGTGTTTGTAGGATTATCCTTTATTACAGAGTGGTGGATGGCGATGCCTTTCATGGCATTAGTAGGAGCTACATGGGGATTTCTGTTCATTGGTGGAAACATGCATTTGATGGAGAATAATCCAAGGTCTACATCAACTGGAATTTTCAGCTCCACACTCTCAATTGCTACAGTAGTGGGACCAGTAATTGGAGGCTCGATTGCCTTTCTCTTCAACTATGCATTTGTGATGTATTTTGCAATTGCAATAATTGTATGTGCTTTTGCGATTTCACTTAAGGTTAAAGAAGAACTAACAGCTTAATCATAACATGATGGAAATAAAATGTGCAGATTGTGGTTGTCTTCCATCAGAATGTAAACAAGCCCTAAAGCCAGAAGACTGTCCTAACTGTTCTTGGGAGAAGTGTTGTTGCTGGGAGGCTATTGAGAATCATTAATGAAAAATTTTACTCTGCTGTTCAATTTGGACAAACACCCACCTATTAACTGAAAATGTTCATCATATACTGGAGTCAATTAATACCCAAAGAGCTTGCCTCTGCCCAGACCTAGAATTCATACAGGTTCTTTGGGCTCCTTCTTTATCTCAATCCCCATCTTGACATTACTTTGTTCTCAATACGTTTGAAAACAAAACTATCAACCAAAATTCCAATTCCCATAATTACCAACATTATGGCAATTACTTGAGATACATCACTGAGCTGTCGTCCTACATTTAGCAAAAATCCCATTCCTAAGAATGAAAACAATAATTCAGCACCAATTACTCCTCTCCAAGCAAACGCCCAACCCTGTTTAAATCCAGAAATCATGTATGGAAATGCCGCAGGAATCAAAACGCTGATGATAAGCTGGTCTCCTTTTGCCCCCATGTTTCTTGCAGCTTCAATATAGTGTGGATCAATGTTTTTCACGCCAGTATAGGTATTGATTGTTACAGCAAAGATTGCTCCAATTGCCGTGACAAAGATTATTCCTGCATCTGTTAATCCAAACCACAAGATTGCAAGAGGTACCCACGCAATTGATGGTATTGATTGTAATCCTAAAACAAGCGAACCAATCGTTTGATTGACAATCTCAACTCTAGCCATTAAAATTCCAAGAACAATTCCTCCAGAAATTGCAATAGCTAATCCCACTGATAGTCTCCACATACTCATACCAATTCCATAAAACAAACTACCGTCAGAAGCACCATAAGCCAAGTCTTCAACAACTTCAAGCGGCGAGGGGAAAATGTTGTTTGGCCATATATCAGCATAAGCAACAATTTGCCATACTGCCACAAGTATTACATAAAATGCAATTTTTTTACCTAGATTTTTTCCCAAGTTAATCATTCTCTCTACTTTTTTTAACCTCTGGTTTTAGCTCAGCCAAGATTTGTTGTTGGAATTTCATCAGTTTTTCATCTTCAATTAATCTTGGTCTTGGAAAATCAATGGACATTTCTTTTTTTACAGAAGAAGGTCGATTACTGAAAATCACAACTTTGTTACCTAACACTACAGCTTCGGCCACATTATGAGTTACAAAGAGGATTGTCTTTTTTGTCTTCTGCCAAATTAGTTGCATTTCAACAAGCAGTAGGTCTCTGGTTTGTGCGTCTAAAGATGCAAATGGTTCATCCATCAGCAAAACATCTGGATCCATCGCTAGAGCTCTTGCTATGGATACACGTTGTTTCATGCCAGTTGAGAGCTGATACGTATACGAGTTTGCAAATTTTGTTAATTGCATCATGTCTAGATATCGTTCTGAAATCTCTGAGCGTTCATCTTTTGGGACACCAGCCATTTTCAAACCAAATTCAACATTATCTGAAACCTTTAGCCATGGAAAGAGAGCGCCTTCTTGAAACACTAGAATTCTCTCTGGGCCAGTTTCTGTAACTGGTTTTCCATCAAACAATATTTCACCCTCATCAGGTACTTCTAAACCAGCTACAATTCTCAAAAATGTAGATTTTCCACATCCTGATGGCCCAATCAAACATACAAAGTCTCCTCCTTCTACTTTGAGGTTTACTCCATCTAAGGCTTTGAGTTGGTAATCATCATGACGAAAATACTTTACAATGTTTTTTGCTTCAAGCTTTACCATTGTTCAATTCAACCTCGTAAAAAATTTCATCAATGTTGTATCCATCTCTACCTAAATAGCCTAAAGAATTAGCACGCTCCGCAAAAATAATTATTGATTCGCTGATTGGATCATAAGTGATTTCTAAATTATCTAATGATTCTGAAACAACATCATCTGATAATGTTTGGCCATAAGTTTTTTCTAAAAATTGATTGAAAATTAATTTGGTGTCGTCAGGATTTGCGTTAATCCAGTTTACTGTTTTCACGTGAGAGCTAAGCCATTTTTTTATAACTTGCGGATGTTGGTCAATGTAATCTACCCTTCCAATTAAGAGTACTGACGCAAATTGATTTTCTGGCCAAAGATCTTCTTCATAAAATAATCGAGTGCCACCAAGTTCATTAACTAAAATTGTTGCCCAAGGTTCAGGTACCCATGCAGCATCAATATCACCTTTTGTAAATAATGTGTAAATATCTGGGTTTGCAATATTCAAAACAACTACAGAGCCGCCTTTTTCTGCAGCCTTTAATCCATTTTCAGAAAGAAAATATCTTAATGAGACATCTTGTGTGTTTCCAATTTGAGGTGCTGCAATTCTTTTTCCAGGAAAATCATTCACAGACTCTATTGTTGAATCAGGATGAACTATGAAACTTGCACCGCCACTTGCAGCTCCTGCTAAAATTTTCACACTGTTATGGTCTGATTTTAAAAATGCGTTTATTGCAGGTCCAGGACCAACATATGCAATATCAATAGAATTGGCAAATAATGACTCTACTACAGGTGGTCCACTATCAAACAGTTTTATTTCAATCAAAGTTTCATCTCCAAGTTCTGAAGAAAATATTTCATTTTCAATTCCAACAATTGGAACTACATGACCAACATTGGGGAAAAATGCCACTCGTATCTTGTTTTCCGGCGTAACATCTGCAGAATTTACTATAGCAAGAGCTACAATAATGACTGCTATAGCACTAATTCCTATTGAAATCGCCTTTCGCAATTTCATAAAACAGGGTTATAGTTAGCGAATAAAATAATGATCGGATTTTAGCTCAAGCTATGAAAATTTTGGAGGCAAATTTTGTGAAAAAACGATTTGAACAAACGTATCACAAAAGATAAATTCGAAAATATAGTCAGTGAGATGCTTTATGACAAAAAAAGCTGTACTTGCATTTTCTGGGGGGTTGGACACCTCAGTTGTAGTCAAGTATCTTCAAGAAAAATACGACATGGATGTCGTAACAGTTACAGTAGATGTTGGACAAGGCGATGATCAAAAAAAGATTGCTGCAAAAGCAAAAAAGCTTGGAGTAAAAAAACATTACAACATTGATGCAAAAAAAGAATTTGTTAGTGATTTTATTTTTCCTTCAATCAAAGCAAACTCTCTTTATCAAAAAAAATATTGTTTAGCAACAGCACTTGCTCGTCCCCTAATAGCACAAAAAGTTTTACAAATTGCAAAAAAAGAAAAAGTAACTGCACTTGCTCATGGTTGTTCTGGAAAAGGAAATGATCAAGTACGTTTTGATGTTACTTTGCGTTCAGGTTCAAATTTACCTATCATTGCGCCAATTAGGGATTTGAATTTAGATAGGAAAACAGAATTAATTTTTGCAAAAAAACACGGAATTAAGATTGATACTGTTGCAAAGAAATTTAGTATTGATCAAAATCTTTGGGGTCGTGCAATAGAAGGTGGAGTGTTAGAAGACCCATACAAGGAACCTCCAAGCAGTGTATTCATTTGGGTAAAAACAAAGAACTTGCCAGCAAATCCAAGTTACTTGGAGATACTATTTGAAAAAGGAATTCCTGTAGCTGTTGATGGAAAAAAGCTGAATCCAATAAGTTTGGTTGAATACATTAACAAAAAAGCTGGTGCTGCAGGTGTTGGAATAGTAGATCACATTGAAGACCGAGTTGTTGGAATAAAATCTCGTGAAGTTTATGAAACTCCTGCTGCAACTTGTTTGATTGAAGCTCACTCAGATTTAGAAAAAATGGTTCACACAAAACATGAAAACAAATTCAAATCACTCATAGATGATGAATGGTCCTGGCTCGTATATTCAGGCCTCTGGGAGGACCCACTTAGGAGCGACCTGGATGCATTCATTGATCAGACCCAAAAACGGGTGTCTGGAACTGTAAAGCTGAAGATGTACAAAGGTAGTTTGAGGGTTGTTGGCCGAAAGTCAAAGTATTCACTTTACAGCCAGAAGGTAGCAACATATGGAAAAGGATCAACATTTGACCAAAAATTGGCAAAAGGTTTTGTTGAGTTGTGGGGATTGCAATCAACACAAGCTAATAAATTACAAAGAAAAATGTGAACTGAAACATGAACTGTTCCGAATGTGATGCAAATCTAAACATCCCAGATGATGCCTCGGTAGGAGAGATTGTCTCCTGTCCTGATTGTGGCGCTGACTTTGAAATCTCAAAAAAAGAAGGATCAAATGTTGAGCTAAAACAAGCAGAAAGTGTTGGTGAAGACTGGGGAGAGTAATGTCAAAAATTTGTATCGTGTTTGATCGACTAAGGTCAGAAGAAAAGTTGCTGCAAAAAGAGGCGGTAGGCCTTGGTCATGATACATCTATGCTAGATGCAAAGATTACATCAATCAACACAGATAGTAAAAAAACTGATTTTGATTTTGGAGATGTTGTTCTAGAAAGATGTATCAGCTACTTTAGGGGATTACATTTTACATCATGTCTTGAATTCCTAGATGTTCCTGTAATCAATGAATTTGATGTTGCAAACAACTGTGGAAACAAAATGTTCATGTCATTGCTTTTGAAAAAACATAACATACCAACACCAAAAACATACTTTTCATTTTCTAAAGATGGAGCGACAGAAAATATAAACAAAGTAGGATTTCCCCTCGTAATCAAACCTGTAATTGGTAGTTGGGGTAGAGGAGTTATGCCTATCAAAGACAAAGATACACTTGATGCTATGATTGAGATACGTGAGTTAACTGATGGACCTTATGATCGTATATACTATCTACAAGAGTTAATCAACAGGCCCCCAAGAGACATTAGGATAATTTCTGTTGATGGAAAAGCGATTGCAGCAATGTACAGAAAGTCTGATGGCGGATTTAAGACCAATATTGCGTTAGGTGCCGAACCTGAGCTGTGTAAAATTACGAATGAAATGGAAGATCTTGTAGCAAATACTTCAAAGGCCATGGGAGGCGGCATTTTAGGTGTGGATCTAATGGAAGATGAAAAGCGTGGCCTCTTAGTTCATGAGGTAAACAATACTGTTGAATTCAAAGGACTTGCCAAAGTTGCAAAAAATAACATTCCAAAAGAAATGGTAGAATTTGCAATAAACTCCGTCAGGAAATAAATTACACCGTTCTCGCATAGTTTTATCATGAAAATAGGTGTTGTAGGAGCTTCAGGTTACGTAGGTGGAGAAACACTACGACTTTTGGTAAACCATCCAGAAGTTGAGATCACTATGGTAACATCAAGACAACATGTTGGTGAATATATAC
The DNA here is from genome assembly GCA_022567895.1 of Nitrososphaerota archaeon. Lineage (GTDB taxonomy): Archaea > Thermoproteota > Nitrososphaeria > Nitrososphaerales > Nitrosopumilaceae > DRGT01. The sequence continues at coordinate 11,787 of JADFGC010000014.1, read as the reverse complement.
ACAGAGTCCAACCAAGTCTCAAAGGATTTACAGATCTTACATTTTCTGAATTAGACTATGATAAAATGTCAGACAAGTGTGATTTTGTTTTCATAGCAGTACCACATGGAACGGCAACTGAAATTGTAAAGACGTTGTATGACAGAGGTCTCAAGATTATTGATTTGAGTGCAGACTACAGATTGCACAATCCTGAAGATTATGTCAAGTGGTATGGTTGGGAGCATCCACATCCTGATTATCTTTCAAAATCAGTATTTGGAATTCCAGAGCTGCACAGAGAACAAATCAAAAACGCACAATTAGTTTCGTGTCCGGGATGCATGGCTGTTACCTCTGTGTTAGCACTTGCACCACTAATTCGAAATAATATCATTGAAACTGAACACATTATCGTTGATGCAAAAATTGGATCATCTGGTGCAGGTTCTGGTTCAGGAATGGCACATGCAATGCGAGCTGGTGTTATTAGACCATACAAACCAGCAAAGCATAGACACACAGGTGAGATTGAACAAGAGCTAAGTGAAATTGCTGGAAAGAAAATCCGTGTTTCGATGAGTACTCATGCAGTTGATGTAGTACGTGGAATCTTGTGTACTAATCACACATTCATGAAAGATCATATTGATGAAAAGGAGTTATGGAAACTTTATCGTGAAGCTTATGGACAAGAAAAGTTTGTACGACTAATTCGTGATAAGAATGGATTATACAAATTCCCAGATCCAAAGTTCCTTGTTGGTTCAAACTTTTGTGACATTGGATTTGATTTGGATGAGGATAATAATAGAATAATTGCCATCTCAGCATCAGACAACTTGATGAAGGGTGCTGCAGGCTCTGCTATACAAAACATGAATGTAATGGCTGGCCTTGACGAAATGGCTGGTCTTAAATATACTCCACTTACTCCAGTGTAATAACATGATTACAATCAAGATTGGCGGGAGTGTTATAGACAATCTACATCCTACAACAATTTCTGACATAAAAAAAGTAGTAGAGAGAGAAGGAGTGATTATTGTACACGGTGGTGGAAAGGAAGTAACAAAAGTTTCAGAACAGCTTGGTAAAGAACCAAAGTTTATTGTTTCTCCAAGTGGAATTAAAAGTCGTTACACTGATAAAGAAACTGTTGAGATTTTCACAATGGTGATGTCTGGAAAAATCAACAAGACGATTGTTCGTCTATTACAAAAAAATGGAATTAACGCGATTGGTCTTTCAGGAGTTGATGCCAAAGTATTGCAGGCAGAAAGAAAAAAGAAACTACTCATTATAAACGAAAAAGGCAGAAAACAGGCAATTGATGGGGGATATACTGGTAAAATTACTGAGGTAAATGCAAAATTTGTAAAATCTTTGTTAGAGCAAGGATATACACCTGTGATTTCCCCTATTGCAATTAGTGAAGAATATGATTTTCTAAATGTGGATGGAGATAGGGCTGCAGCATACGTTGCAGGAAAGGTTCAATCGGACAAAGTTTTGTTCATCACAAATGTAGATGGTTTACTAATGGATGACAAACTTGTTACTGATCTTTCTCTAGCCGAAGCAAAAGAAATTCGTCCTAAAGTTGGATTTGGAATGGAAAAGAAGATTCTTGCTGCAACAGAAGCTATAGAGATGGGAGTAAAAGAAGCGTTGATTGCAAATGGACAAAAAGAAAACCCAATATCATCAGCAATTGCACATGAAAACTGTACGGTAATTAAGAAATGACGGAAGACGAATTTATGGGAAATCTGTATCAAAGATTTCCCGTTACAATAGAAAAAGGACTTGGTTCTCACGTATGGGATGTAGATGGTAAAGAGTACATTGATTGTATGGGCGGATATGGAGTAGCACTTGTAGGACATAGAAATGAACGAGTTGTTAATGCATTAAAGTCACAACTTGAAAAAATTATTACAGTTCATAGTTCTTTTTACAATAAAACACGTGAAGAATTTCTTAAAACATTGATCAGTGTTGCGCCAAAAGGCTTGTCACAAGTTCATCTTAACAACAGTGGAGCAGAAGCAGTTGAAGCTGCAATAAAGTTTGCGCGAAAATTTACTGGAAAGAAAGGAATGATAGCTATGACTGGTTCATATCATGGAAAGTCAATGGGAGCACTTTCTTTGACGTTTAGTCCAAAATATAGAAAAATGTTTCAGCCACTAGTAGAAAAAGTATCTTTTGCAAAGTTTGGTGAGATTGAATCATTACGTTCAACTATTGATGAAGATACTGGTTTTGTAATCTTAGAACCAATTCAAGGAGAAAGTGGAATTCATGTAGCGCCAGACGGATACTTACAGGATGTTCGAAAGCTTTGTGATGAGAAAGGAATTCTTCTGATCTTTGACGAAATTCAAGCTGGTTTAGGTAGAACTGGCCGAATGTGGGCTTCAGAGCACTGGAACACAACTCCTGACATTATGTGCCTTGCAAAAGGAATTGCGGGAGGAATTCCTATGGGTGCAACACTTGTTAAATCAGAAATACTTTCAGTTATGGGTAAAGGGGAACATTCATCAACATTCGGTGGCAACCCACTTTCTTGTGCAGCAGGAACTGCTGCACTTCAAGCACTTACACAGGATGGTTTAATTGAAAATGCAGAAAAAATGGGAAAAAAATTCCATGAAGGATTAGAAGCTCTCAAAGAAAAACACAAAATTATCAGAGAAGTAAGAGGAAAGGGATTGATGATTGGTGTTGAGCTGAAATTTGAGGTCAAAGACATACTAATGGATGGAATCAAGAATGGAATTTTGTTACTGTATTCAGGCAGGAATATTTTGAGATTATTACCACCACTAGTAATATCTGAAGATGACACAACAAAAGTTTTAGAAACCCTAGATTCTCTACTAAGTAAAGAGGAAGAAAGAAGAAATGTATAGAGACAAGATTGATGAACGAATCGTAGAATACCTTCGAGATAATTCTAGAGAATCATTTGTCGACATTGGTAAAAAACTAAAACTTTCAGAGTCTGCAGTACGAAGAAGAGTAAGAAATCTTGTTGACAGTGGAACAATTAAGAGATTTACAATTGAAGAAGGAGAAAAAAATACAACTAGTGCAATTGTATTAATTTCAGTCGATTCTACAATTGAAACTTCTAAAGTTTCTTCAAAGCTTACAAAACTTGATGGCGTAAAAACTGTTTATGAAATAACTGGACAATACGACATTAGTGTTATTATTACTGCGCCAAGTATTGCTGAAATTAACAGCAGTATTGATGCGTTAAGAAAAATTCCAGGGGTAATTGACTCTAATACTGTAATAATTCTTCGAACAATCAAATAAAACGAGTTTCGGATCGAAAATTGTTTTTACAACTATTTTAGTATCGATTGTATCACATTTCGCCGAAGTTAGTACGAATATGTTTATATTCTATTGATCATGCATCGAAATCTGCAATGAATGATCCGAATTACTATGCACAAGTATACAATGCGTATGATAAGAATTCAAAGAAGATAAGTATCTTAGATAGTACTTTGCGTGAAGGTGAACAACATCCTGGTGTTTCGTTTACAAACAAACAGCGAATTCAGATTGCATGGATGTTAGATTATTTTGGAGTTGATCAAATAGAAATTTCTCCAGTAATTTCAAAAGATCATGAAGAAGCAACCAAAACAATAATCAAACAAGGATTAAAAGCTGACATTGTTTCTCATGGAAGAGCGTTAAAGGAAGACATTGACATTTCCTTGAGGTGTGATGCGAAGTGGGTTGCAGCTTATCTTGGAATTTCTGATATTCATCTAAAGGATAAGTTAAGAATTTCAAGGCAAGAGGCACTAAAAAGATCAGTAGAAACTGTAGAGTATGCAAAGTCTCATGGACTAAAAATTAGATTTACTGTAGAGGATGGAAGTAGAGCTGATCCTAAATTTTTGCTCGAAGTTTGTAGAGCCATAAAAGATGCTGGAGTTGATAGAATTAGTCTTCCAGATACTGTTGGAATACTAAGACCTGTAGGAATGTACAATTTCGTAAAAAAGGTTAGAAATGAGATTGATACCCCTCTAGATGCTCATGTACACAATGATATTGGATTTGCATTAGCCAATGCTTTTGCTGCATGCGATGCAGGTGTTGATCAAATCCATACTACAATTGATGGAATCGGTGAACGGACTGGAATTCCTTCTCTTGCAGAGGTTGCAGTAACACTAACATATTTGTACAAATCACAAAATGACTTTAGATTGGATATGCTACAAGATCTTTCTCGATTAATTGAAGAGTATACAACGATTAAACCATATGATTCAAAACCAATTGTTGGTTCATCAGCTTACAAACACAAAGCAGGAACTCATTTGGCTGCTATTCTAAGAAATCCTGCTGCATACGAGCCAATTCCTCCAAGAGCTGTTGGGAATAGAAGAAGGATAGTGTTTGGAGAACTAGCAGGAAAGACAGGTGCTGCTTACCTAATGTCTCTTCTTGGTTTAGAAAAAGATGAGAAAGGAGCAAAAGCTGTTGCTTCTGGTCTAAAAAGTCTAAGGATGGGAGATCTTTTAGAAATTCCATTAGAAGATAGGCTTGAAAAAAAGATAATAAAAGACGAATAGAGGATGAAAGAAGGAGAACAATATGACAAAATGTGCTGAATGTGATGCAGATATTTCAATTCCAAGTGATGCATTAGAAGGAGAAATAATCACTTGCCCAGAGTGTGGTACAAGTTTTGAATTAGTAAAAGCAGCAGAAGGTTTTGATTTAAAGCCTGCCCAAACGGTTGGCGAGGACTGGGGGCAGTGACCCCTGACATCACTGTTCTTTATGATACCATCCGTTGGGAAGAAAAGGCTCTCCTAGAAGCTGGTAAAAAAAAGAACATCAACATTCTGATGCTTGATTGTAAAAAGCTGTTTTTAGATCTTGATAAAGAAAAAGATGGATACGGTAATGTGTTACAGCGATGTGTAAGTTATTACAGAAATGTACACTCAACAGCTGCACTTGAAGGAATGGGGGTTAATGTCATCAACTGTTTAAAGACTGGAATTTTTGCAGGAAATAAATTGTACACACATATGTTGCTAAAAAAACATGGTGTGCCAACTCCTTTTGCATCTGTTGCATTCTCAAAAGAAGCTGCACTTGAAAGTTTAGAAAAAAATGGATACCCAAAGGTCATCAAACCAACAGTAGGAAGTTGGGGTAGAATGATTTCAAAAATTAATGACAGAGATTCTGCTGAAGGTATAATCGAGAGTAGGGAAAAGATGTATCCAATTTACCAAATTCACTATCTTGAGGAATTTGTGAAGAGGCCTCCTAGAGACATTAGAGCAATAATGGTTGGAGACAAAGTAGTTGCTGCCATTTACAGGCATTCAGGTAATGGAAATTGGAAGACAAATATGGCATTGGGAGGGAGAGCAGAAAAGTGTGAGGTATCAAATGAGATGGAAGAAATGTGTATAAAGGCAAAAAATGCAGTTGAAGGACAAATAGTTGGTGTAGATTTGATGGAAAGTGAAGAAAGAGGTTTAGTGGTACATGAAGTAAACAATACAACGGAATACAAAAACACAGTTAGAGTCTGTGAAGTAGACATACCATCTCTTATGCTAGACTACGTTCTAAATTCAAACAAGTAAAAATTGGACACTAGTTTTACAATCACACCTAGATTTGCAGTAAAGATGTTAGAAAAAGCTCTGAGGTTTTACACGCCATCTCTTAGTGAAAAACCATTAGCAGAATTCTTAGCTGACAAGTGTGATGATCTCGGATTTGAAAATATTCACATCGATGAGGTTGGAAATTTAATTGCCACAAAAGGTTCAGGTTCACCTAAAATTCTTTTGTGTGGACACATGGATACAGTTCCTGGAAAAATCAAAGTTAGAAAGGAGGGAAACACATTGTTTGGACGTGGTGCATCTGATGCAAAGGCACCACTGATGGCCATGCTATTTGCAGCAGCATCAATTCAAAACAATAATGGTACTGTAATGTTTGTCGGTGCAGTTGATGAAGAAGGTAATGCGACAGGAATAAAAAATCTAGTAAAAGACAAACTTGATTTAGACTATGCAGTTTTTGGTGAACCAAGTGGTTTAAAACAAGTTACAATTGCATACAAAGGAAGATTAGCAATCAATTTACGAATCAATGTTGGCGATAGTGCACACGCTAGTGCACCATGGTTATCAAAAAACGCAATAGAAGAATCAGTGATTTTCATTACTGAATTAAAAAAGGTGTTAGAATCAGGACAAGAGGGTAAAAAAAGAGGAATGATGTTAACTGCAACATTAACTGAGATTGATGGTGGAGCAAGTCACAACATTACTCCAAAAGAATGCATGTCAACTATGGATATTAGAATTCCAGTTGACATGAATTGTAAAGGAGTTGAAGAAAAAATTGCAAAATCTGTAGCTGAGGTTGCAAAAAAACGCGGAGTTGAAGCATTCTATTCAATTCTAGATGAAACTGAGCCATTTGAGGCGCCTCATAACTCACCTCTAGTAAGGGCATTTACTCTAGGAGTATTGGATGTAGAACATGCAAGACCAACTCTGATACGAAAGACAGGAACTGGAGACATGAACGTAATTGGAAATCGTTTGAACATTCCTGTTGTCACATATGGGCCAGGAGATCCTCATGCATCTCATACAATTAATGAAAGTGTATCAATAGATGAGTATCTACAAGGAATTGAAGTTCTGAAAAGAACTCTACATCATTTAAAAAGACTTCATGACAGAAAGAAAAAGTAATGTTATGGTTTGTTGGGTTAGGAATTTCAGGAGCTGATTCAATATCAGTTTCAACTCAGAAGCTTCTAAAACAAGCAGACATTGTATACATGGAACAATTTACAAGCCCAATTTCAAAAAGTGATACTGCTAAAATCAAAAAACTTGCAAAATCGAAATTAAAAATTGCTAAACGTTGGATGGTGGAGGATGGGACTGAGATTTTAAAAAATGCAAAAAAGAAAAAAGTTGTTTTGCTAGCTTATGGAGATCCCTACATAGCTACCACTCACATCGAGTTAAGAGTTAGAGCAATTCAAGAAAAAATTAAAACACAGACAGTTCATGCTGCATCTTCTCTTACTTCATTGGTTGGTGAAGCTGGTTTACATTATTACAAAATTGGTAAAATTGTAACCATTATGAGTGAGTTAAAGTCTATGACAACACCATATTATGTAATTTACAAGAATTTGATCGATGGCAATCATACTTTACTACTCTTAGAATACAATCAGGATGCAGAATTTTTTCTTGAACCTAAAAATGCACTTAATGCACTTCTTGAAACTGAAAAAGAGCAAAAAAGAAAGGTAATACATCCATCAACTTTTGTAATTGTAGCTTCAAGAATTGGATTTAAGAATCAAGAAATAACTTCTGGAAAAATTTCGACCCTGAAAAAAATTGATTTTGGGAAACCACCACACACAATTATAATTCCCGGAAAACTTCACTTTACAGAATCTGATGCAATCAAAGTTCTGACAAAATGTCATGATGATCCATTTGATAATTCTAAAACCATAAAAAAAATTCCAAAACAAATGATTGAAAAATATGTTCCAATGGTAAGACAAGCCCTAAGGGAAATTACTCCTTATTTCAAAGATTCTAAAGAGTTTCAAGAGGTGTTAGAAAATGCAGAATTGTATATTCAAGATGCAGAAAAATTCTTAGAGCAGGGAAAAGATGAAGTTGCCATTCTAAGTATTGGGTATGCAGACGGTTTGGTTGATTCTCTGAGAATAGCAAAGGGATTAGAACCAAAAATGTAATTTATCGATGAATTAAAGAAAGGGAGAGATTTAGAGAAATACTGTTGAATATAATCGACAAATCCATCTTATCGGCAATCTTCGCATCAACAATGACACAAGAGGATCCCATAGAGATTGTAAAGAATAGAACTCATCTCTCAGACAATATAATTAATGAAAAAATTGATGGATTGAAAAAAAATGGTCTTGTAGAAAATGATAAATTGTCACTAACTGACCTTGGAAGAACCTCTTTGAGAGTTATTTTAGCTGGTGGGGTTTTTGACATTATTCATCCTGGACACATACACACACTAAATGCTGCAAAGGCACTTGGCGATGTACTTGTTGTTGTGGTTGCTACAGATAACACAGCTGAAAAAATGAAAAAAAGAACACCATTACACAAACAGGACCAAAGAAGAGAGTTAGTAAAATCATTATCAATGGTAGATCTTTGTGTCATAGGACAAGAAGGAGATATTTTTAAAACTGTTGAGGTAGTCAGGCCTGAAATTATTGCTTTAGGATATGATCAGGTGCATCAAGAGAAATTTATCACAGATGGTTGTAAAAAATTAAATCTAAACGTAAAGGTTGCAAGATTACAATCACCTGTTCCTGAAATTTCTAGTTCAGAAATTGAAAAAGAGTATGGAGAAGCAATCCATGATATTTAGATTATTTTGAATTTATTGGAATTCTAATTGTAACTTTACTTCCATCTGACAATTTTGCAGATTTTCTAAGGTTTGTGTTAGAAATCAACTCGGTTATTGTCTTATCATGAAGAGTTCTTTCCAAGCGAATTAGTTCACAATCAGTTGATTTGTTTAGTTTCGCTTTAAAGCACTTTACCCACCCATAGGTTCGTTTTCCGTCAGAAAATCCTTTTATCAAAACTCCATCTAAAGCATCAAACTGACCAACTGCCTCAACGTATTCATTTTTTGTAAGGCTGATGTTTAAGGTTCCAGGAAACGGTATATATCCTATTTTTTCCTTGAATTGCTTTGTGTATCCTTTTAGAGACATGTAATATGCTCCTTCTCCCATTCCTGAAACTATAGTTCCTTTCAATTCCACATATGATGGAAGTGAATCTAATCCTGAACGAATAACAGTGAAAAGTTTTACAATTTCTGAATAACCTTTTGATGTTATTTTCACAGAAACATTTCTTCCAGACATTATTCGTTCAATGAAACCATTTCGTTCTAATTCCAAAAGATGTTTTGATGCAGCTTGCTGTGATTTGTTAATACTTTTTCCTAGAGAAGAAGTAGTGATTGGAACAAAATTGTGTTTTGCCCCTTTGGATAAAAGATAAGATAGTGTTAGAATATGTTGTACCTTTAGGTCAGTCATTAAGAATTCTAATCTAGTCCAAGTTCAGAAAATGTTTTGAGTGTCACACCATTTGGATTTGAAAGCTTTGCAACTCGGTGTCCAATAAGACATTCAATTCCCGCGTTTTTAGCTCCTTCAAGAAGTCGTTGTGTGATAATCCCGTCTAAGACAAGATATTTGATTCCTGATTGTGTTGAAAGCTTGCTGACTAGTTCACTAATTGGTACTTTGAAAATTTCATTTTGATCTACATCAAGAGCTACTGCTTCAAGTGTTTCATTTAGATTTGGATAAATTTTTGATGCAAGATCAACAATTGGTTTGTCTTCTTCACTTTGTACAGTTGTGGCAGCTACTGCCTTTCCTGTTAAACCTTCTTTTACGGGTCTTAAGATTTCATCAATTCGTTGTGGAGTAAGCTCTTCTACTTCAACTCCTTCATCTGCTCTTAGCTCTATATCGATTGGTACAACAGATTTTAGCTCTTTGAGAATAAATCCGCCTGCTCTGTCACCATCAAGAAATGCTACAATTGTGTTCTTTGAACTACATATGTCCTTTATTGATTCATCAATTCTCGCTCCTTCAATTGCAAGAGCATTGTTATATCCAGCACGTAAAAGATTGATGATATCAGCTCGTCCTTCTACTAAAATTATCCAATCAGAATCAAAAACTCCAGAACTGCAAGGTAATTTTGATGGGCCATATGATGTGACATCGCCAGATGTACCTTCATGTACATCTCTTAACATCGTGTCTCCTTCACTAACAGTTTTAGTTGCCCATTTCTGTTTGATCTCTTTTGCTCTTTTTACAATGTCATCTTTTTTGGCAGCCCTTACATCATCAATTGTATCCAATTTGAAACTACAATCAAATGGACCAACTTTATCAATGCTTTCAATTGCCGCAGCAATTAATGCACAAGTATCAATGTCAGTACTCATTGGGAGTAATGCGTCACCAGATGTGGTGTTTGCAGTTGTTGTAGACGTTACTTCTATTCTACCAACTTTAGAAACACGTTGTAATTCGTTTAGATTCATCTCTGGGCCAAGTAATCCTTCCGTTTGCCCAAAAATGGCGCCGATTATATCTGCTCTCTCAACGAGTCCATCAACTTCGTAGGAAAGTTTAACATGATATTTGACAATTCCTGATTGAGGCAATACATTATCATCTCCTTAAATAACATAGAATTAATTCTCAGTTTTGGGTATATGTGCGTATCTCTAGGTTTTACTCGTGAGTCTAAAAATTGAAAAAGAGTTGGTCTTTACTCTGTGCTGAATGAACTACCACAAGAGCATGACTTTGTGACGTTTGGATTATTAATTTTGAATCCAGAGCCCATTAGACTTTCAATGTAGTCAACGTTAGCACCTTTTAGGTGATCAATACTGTAACTGTCTATCAACAGTTTTACTCCGTTTTCTTCAATGATAATGTCATCTTCTTCTGCAGCCTTTTCAAAACCCATTCCGTATGAAAGGCCGGAACAACCGCCACCTTGAACATAAACTCTAAGGAATTTTGCTTTTTCATCCTCTTCATTCATGAATTCTTTAATCTTTTCAGCAGCTTTTGGAGAGATTGTAATCTGTGTTTGTGATTGTTCAGTTGCCATAAGTAAAAAGCTCTGTTCAAATTATAATAAGCTTTCCCCCACTGAACCCACTGGTAATGCAATAAAATAAGAAGAAAAATTAGGATTAGCTTATTTTTTTGATTTGTTTACGAATGCTGTCATTCGTTCTTCACGATCTGGATGAGTAAAGCAGTTTCTCCATGCTAATAGTTCAATAGCTAAGCCTGTATCAAGATCTGCATTTCGACCTTTGTTAATTGCTGTTTTTGACATCTGTACTCCCATTGCTGAATTTTTAGCAATTGCTTCTGCCATTTTCATTGCTTCTTCTTGCAATGATGCTAATGGATAAACTTGGTTAACTAAACCAATTTCTTTTGCTTCATCCGCTTTTACGATTCGGCCCGTGTAAACAAGCTCCTTTGCTTTTGCTATACCTACAATTCTCATTAATCGTTGAGTTCCACCCCATCCTGGAGGAATTCCAATGGTTACTTCGGGTTGACCTAACTTTGCAGTGTCAGATGCAATTCTAATATCACAAGACATTGCAAGCTCACAACCACCGCCTAATGCAAATCCATTCACTGCTGCAATTGTTGGTTGTTTTACAAGTTCTACAGTTGAAGTTACAAGTTGACCAAGTTTTGCATATTCAACAGATTCATCTGGAGAAATTTTTGACATGTATTCAATGTCTGCGCCTGCAGAAAATGCTTTCTCACCTTCTCCTGTAAGAATGATAACTTTAACACTATCATCCTTTCCCAGAGTTTCAAAAGTTTTGATTAATTCTTTAGCAACGTCCATGTTCATTGCGTTTAGTTTATCAGGACGGTTGATTTTGACAGTGCATATACCGTTTGATTTTGAAGTTGTTACTAGAGACAATGATAAGATGCAAATTTATGTGGACTTTAAATGTTGTCTATTTTTTATTAATTTTTCCCCATTGAGCTAAAGCAGATGCTGCTGCACACCAATCTCTTAGGTCATCATAAACTGGAACGTCTTTTTCTTCAATGAGTTTTGAAATCTTTTGAGTGTATGGACCGCCATTAGCACC
>JADFGC010000013.1:0-23092 GCA_022567895.1 Nitrososphaerota archaeon | reverse complement strand
GAATCTGTAGAAACTGAAACGGTAAATTTTTCTCGAATTTTATTTACTTCTAAATCTGCAATTATTTGTTGAGCGTTTAACATTTGAGATTGACTATCAAGTGCTGTATAGTAAACAGTGAATCCAGATGTCATTAAAACCAAGAAGAATATTCCTCCAACTATAGAGGAAATTCCTTTCCTTTGGTATAAAATATCCCCAAATTTTGGAAATCTCACTTTGTATCACCTGATAAAATCACAAATTCTGCAGGATTCATTGCATCGCCTATCTTAACAAGAATCTGAAGGGGTTCTCCAAGACCTATATCTTGAGAAATTAAATCTCCTTCAACAAGTGGACTAAGTTTAATTACTATTCTTTTTTCCATGTCTCCTGCCATAGTTTCTGTTCCATCCTGAATTAGTGTACCAACGTTAGAGTGAGGTATGATGCTGAACTTTCCTGCTGCGGGATATTTTGGATAGATGCCCTCACCATCAAAAGGTTGGTTACGTGTTTGTAGATCCCAAGTGTGTATAACACCATTTACCTGAATATTACGAATTGGGACTTCTACAGCGTTTTTATTCCAAAGTTGCAATACAATAAATTCTGTACCGCCAGCACTAGGTAGGGTAGTAGGTGGTCCTGCGCAACTTGCTGTACACAACATACCATCAGAAGGTGAAGCGTTGTTTAGAGTGGTTATATCTGATAGAGTTTGACCATCACGAGTATCATATCCTACCAACAGCATTGAGTTTGCCATGATGATGTCTTTTGGAGTCTGGTTGACAGTGGTAAGGAGAGAAGTACTCATAAGATTTGATATGGACATTGCCCCAACAATTGTAATTGCTAAAACCAATAATGTAGAAATTACAACTGAAACTCCTCTTTTTTTACGAATTAAACGTGTCATGTGTTATATGGCCTCGCAATTGTTTCAAAGAAGTTTCCTCTCATAGTGGTAATTGAAATTTTATAGTCAAGACCGTCTTGAGTCCAGCTTATAGAAGGATCTGCATAAACTATAATGTCAGTGTCATCTTTCAAATGTATAATAGATTGTGATAAAGGTAGAGTATCATTATAGATTAAAAGATCTTGATTCGTCATATTTACAATAGTGATTCTATCTACAATTAACTCAACAGTACTGATGTTTCGTAAAGAAACAGTGATTTGATTTGTTGATGGTTCAAATCTTACATGCTCAAAAATAATATCTTCTCGAACCGCATCGATTCCTTGATCTCGTGTAACAGTCAGGAATCTGTTAAAATCTGCTACTTCGTAAAGTCCAGTACTTAGAATTACAACTCCAATCGGAACTACTATGGCTAACATGAAAAGGCTACCAATAATTTGACTTATTCCCCTTTTTCGTGAGACTTTTTTAGAATTAATTGATGAATTCAAAATTTTATTCCTCCTCTTCATCATCAGAATCAAATGAAGATTTCAAAGCTCTAAGTTGATTTTCAGTTTCTTCAAGTTTCTTTAGAATTTTTTCTTTTTTTGCTGCTTGTTTTTTATCCTCTTCTTTTCTTTTTTCCTCCACTTCAAGTTTTTCAGCAGCTAACAATTCAGCTTTCTTTCTTTCTTCTTCTAGTCTTTGTCTTTCAGCTTCTAGTTTTTCTACTTTCTTTCTCTCATTTTCTAATCTTTGTTTTTCAGCTTTTAGTTTCAGTTGATCAGCAAATCTTTCTTCTTCTAGTTTCTTTCTATCAGATTGTCGTTCAGATTCTGATCGTTTTCTTTCAGATAATATTTCAGATTCTAGTTGCTTCCTTTCAGCTAATCTTTCAGCCTCTATTCTTTCAACTTTTTTCTTTTCTTCTTCTAAACTTTTTCTTTCAGCTAGTCTTTCAGCTTTTATTCTTTCAGAGTCTCTTCTTTGTTCTTCTAGTTCTTGTCTTTCTTCTTCTAGTTTTTGTTTGTTAGCTAGCATCTCTACTTCAAATTTTAGTTTACTAGATTCCATTTCTTGTTCTAAGCTTTGTTTTTCAGCTTGTAGTTCTGCTTCTAGCCTCTCAGCTTCAATTTTTTCAGTCCCCAATCTTTCTTCTTCTAGTATCTTTATTTCAGCTAATCTTTCTTCATCAAATGTTGTTGTTAGCTTTTCTTCTTCAATTATTTCATTTTCAATTAATTCGTTTATACCGAGTTGATGATTATTGCTTTCTAGTTTTTCTGTTGTAAAAGTTTCAGTAAGAATAATTTCTAATCTAGATAAAACTTCATTCTTTTCAAATGAACCAATAACCGAAATATCATATCTAGATGCTAAGGATTTTGCCTTTTCAGATAAATTACCAACAATTATTGTTTTAGTTGGATTACAATCAAGTACTTGAATAATTTTTGAATTAATTCTAGATTCATCAAGTGTGTTGTCTGATTGTAAAATAAAAAGAAAAAGAGTATCTGTATTAGGATTGGTTGCAATCAGATCAATGTTATGAAAGTGGCCGCTTTTGCCTTTTAATGAATGATTTTCTTCAGAAATAAATTTGTGTTCCTCTAACAAATTTTTAATGTGAGAAATTAATGATGGATCATAACTAGAAGTTGATTGAGAATCTTTTAAAATATACCCAGGAATTGAAACAGTTCCTGCCATATTTGTGTCAAAACTATGATCAAATTTTCTACAATACATCTTCATTATAACATCATCAAATTTTTCCATACATGAGAGACAGTTATACCACATTGCTGGGATTCTTAATTCCTTTTTTTTATCTTTGATTGTTTTCTTACATGATGGGCATTCCAACACTGAATTAATAATTTCAAAACTCTTTGTTTCAGAAATAAATCCACATATTTTGTGTTCAAGCAGATGAAGTTTTTCTATATCAATTGAATTACATTTTGGACAGTATAACCGTACATTCACTTCTAAAGAATCAGGATGTTGAGGACACACCGTAATTCTTTCATAAACTGTTTTTTCAAGAATATCAATAGAGTCAGAAGTTAGATTTTCTAAAAATTGAATGTTGTTAGGATTCTCTCCTATTTCAGAAAGTTGCGGAAAAGTAAAAATTCCTGTAGAAATATTCAGTTGAGGGACTAGAATTTTTTTATCTGCAGATTTTATTAATTGTATCAGTGAAGAAATCTTGTCATTGTCACTTAGACTATTTTGAATAGTTTCATTTTTTTTCTCAGTTGCTGTAACAGAGTCATTTTGATCAGATTGTAAAGAACTAGCATCAGATTCTTGATTTTTTTTCTTGCCTAGGAATTTTCCAAATCCAGCAGTTAGTTCATTTTTTACAGATTTTTGATCATCATTATCAGTGAGGCCTTTATCCTTTTTCTCTAATTTTGTCTTTGTTCTACGAAACATCCGTGCCTAATTCAACTCCCGAATGTATCAACTCAAAGTTGATTCCTCATCTGGTATGTTCACGTACTATCAAATGTAAGAGAAAGGTTGTTCATTTGAGCAAACAATATCTTAAGACTGATTTTCCGTATCGATTGTTGATTGAAATTTAAGTTATTTAAAGAAGGATCGGCCGCAAAATTTACTGGGTTTGGTATGCCTTCATTTCTTCAAAAAAAAATGCCAACAAGCCAGGAACTCGAACAACCAGCTAACAAAACTACCAGTGATACTATTCCAGTAGAATTTAATGAGCCAGTCCCAAAATTCATTTCTGTTAATAAACTAGATTTTGTTGGGAACGAAATTCATGGTGGAGTAATTAGGGATCCAACATCAATTGGAGGTTTACGTTATTTAGTAATTCAGCCAAGACTCAGTATCAATGACAAAAAGAATTTTGATTTAATCAAGAAATTATTGATAACTGAACTAAGTATTTCTCTAACAGATATAAAATCAAAAGAGGATGCAGAAAAACGATTAAGGAAAAAAATCATTCAATTAATAAAAAAATACAGGTTAGAAATTCCTACAAAAAATCTATCAAAAATTGCATATTATGCAATTCGTGATTTTATCTATCTTGGAAAAATTGAACCATTGATGCGCGATCACATGATTGAAGAAATTAGTTGTGATGGAACGGGAATTCCACTATACGTTTGGCACAGAGAATTTGAATCAATTCCAACTAATGTAGTATTTACAACAGATAAAGAACTCAATAATTTTTCAAGAAAAATTTCTTACATGAGTGGAAAGCATGTTTCTACTGCAAACCCAATTATAGATGCCACATTGCCAGATGGAAGCAGGATTAACTTAACTTTAGGCCATGAAATTACAAAACGTGGAAGTACTTTTACAATTAGAAGATTTAGAGCAGACCCTATCACAACAATTGATCTTGTTAAGTTTGGTACAATGTCTTCAGAAATTGCTGCATATCTTTGGTACGCTACAGAAAAAAATGCGACAATGCTTGTTGCAGGTGGAACTGCAAGTGGAAAGACAACTGCCCTAAATGCACTTACATCATTTATCCGACCAGGGCAAAAAGTCGTCAGCATAGAAGACACTCAAGAACTCAACTTACCAATTGAGAATTGGATTCCAGCTGTTTCTCGACAAAACTTTACTGATGGAAAAATTGGAGAAATTAACCAATATGACTTACTTCGAGCAGCATTACGTCAGAGACCAGATATCATTATTGTAGGAGAGACAAGAGGCAGAGAGGCATATACTCTATTTCAGGCAATGGCAACAGGCCATGGAGGATTTTCTTCCATTCACGCAGACACTGTTAAAGCTACACTCACTAGACTTGCATCATCACCGATGGATATTCCAAAACAGTTGATTGCCAACACTCTAGATATAATTACTTTACAATTAAAAATCAGAGTCAAGGATCGTACAGTTAGAAGAATTATTCAAATTTCTGAAATAGCAGGATTAGATGAAGTAACAGACACGGTAAAAACTCATGATTTTTTTAAATGGGATCCAATTACTGATGTTCATAAATGTACAGGAAACAGCATAGTATTAAATAAAATTAAAGAAAGAATAGGAGAAAGTACAGAACAAATCAATGAAGAGCTAAGAAAGCGAAAGTTAGCAATAGAATGGATGGTGAAAAACGATATACGACAACAAAAGGATGTCGCAAGAGAGGTTCAAGAGTTCTATGCTGATTCTGATAGATTCTCTGAAAGAAAACGATTAGGAGTTTAAAATGGCCACTGTGACAAAAAAAAATAGGAATCGAGCTCAAAAAGCTGACTCTGTGTCTTCTCTTCAGGTATTTAGCTATAAACTGTTAAATGATCGTGTTCAATTTTTGTATCCTAGATTAACAGGATTAGAAAAGACACTCAAACAGGCAATGATGCCAATGCCATTTGATGTTTATGTATGCAGTATAGTATTTTTCAGTTTGCTAGCTGCAATTTTTGGTGTAGCTATAGGCTTAGGAATTTCAATATTTATGAATGTGCAACCAGTTGCTTTTGCAGTATTACTTCCAATAATTGTTGGTGCCGGACTTGGACAAATGACATTTTTTATTTTACAAATATTACCCGCAATTAATGTAAAAACTAGATCATCAAAATTAACTGAAGAGCTTCCTCATTTTATTGGCTACATGGCTACTCTTGCCACAAATGGTCTTTCATTAGAAGGAATTTTCAAAGCAATAGCAAAAGAAGAAACTAATGAAGAGATTGTGAAGGATTCTAAATTCATTACAAGAAATATTCACATTTTGGGAATGGACTTACTCACAGCTATTTCTGATCTCATTAAACGTACTCCTAAAGGCACATATGCAGAGTTACTTGAAGGTGCAATAATTACAACTCAAACTGGTGGGGATTTGAAAGAATATTTTCTTGCAACTGCGAAAGTTCAGCTTGCAGAAAAGAAAATGAGTTTGAGAAAAACAACTGAATCACTGGGAATAATTGCTGAGATGTACACAATTTTATTGATTGTGTTTCCACTTATGGCCGTCATAATGTTGTCTATCATGGCAATTATGAGTCCAGACTTGGCAGGTTTTGATCTAATCACATTAATGAATTTACTTACCTATGTACTAGTCCCATTCTTTGGAGTGTTAATTCTTTTCATGATGGATACAATGGTGCCAAAGAGGTAAGAAAAATGCAAAAATCGGAAGCAACAAAATCAAACAAAAAATATTCATTGAAGGATGGAGAACTGCCAAAACCATCCATATACTATTCTGATAAATTCAAAATTGGAATTGCATCTCTGATTGCGGCTATTTTCATATTTTTTGTAAGTAGCACTATTTCTGATATGTATTCAGAAAGTAACAACATTAGAGACGTTGGAACTGTATTTGCAATTTTAGCTGGAGTTGTTCCATTAACTCTTTTACAGTTAAGAGATGTTCACAGAAAAGATAGTATTGATAGAAACCTTCCACTATTTCTTTTAGCATTAACTAGTGCAGTTCAGAGTGGTGCAAATCTAATCAAAGCAATTGAACATACAGCAGATAGAAACATGGGAGCATTAACTCCTGAACTAAAAAATCTACGTGCAAATATTAGTTGGGGAATGCCAATGGATGAGGCACTAGAAAATTTTGCAAATAAAACCGGCACTCGAATGTCAAGACGTATTGTAATCCTCCTAGAAATGGCAATTAATGTTGGAGGTGATATTGCAAACAACTTAGAGATGATTCAAAAACATGTTACTGAGTTGCAAAACATAGAAAAAGAAAGAAAATCCAGTCTTGCTCCATATACATATACAATTTACATTGCATTTGCAGTATTCATCGGAATCAGTGTAATTTTATCCACACAGTTCTTTTCAGAAATTGCAAATGTTCAAGTTTTACTTAAAGAAAGCGTAGTCCAGGGACAATCTGGAATGTTTAGCTCATTAGCAGATCTTGATATTGGTGGATTAGACAAAATTTTATTTAATATGTCTATTATTCAAGCAGTATTTGGGGGCTTGGCGGCAGGAAAAATTGGTTCTGGCACCTATGTTTCCGGAATCAAACACATTGTAATAATGGTTATAATGGCAGTTGTTGCATTTAATTTGTTTTAGATTTTAACTTCCATTCCACGTTGTGATTTTACAATATACTTGTCACGAATTTTTACACTAACCCAATCAATGACTAACACGACAGCAAGAACAACTAACATGAAAACTGCAGCTTTTCCATATTCAAAGAATTTGATATAATTGATGATGTAAAATCCAATTCCTCCTGCACCAACTAAACCAAGTATGCTAGATTGTCTTACATTGTACTCAAACATGTAAAGTATCTGACTAAGTAAATGAGGAGCTGATTCTGGTAAAACAACATAACGAATTAGTTGCCATTTTGATACACCGATAGAGCTTACAGCATCCATAGGTTCTGCATCAACTGTTTCAATTGATTCGTATTGCAGCTTTGCAACAAAACCAATGGTATACATTATGATTGCTAAAATTCCAGCAAAAGGACCCAAACCAACCATAATCACAAATAAAATTGCCCACAAAATTGATGGGAATGTACGAACTGCAGCAAGTATTGCTCTAACTGGAGCATAAACCCATTTACTGTTTAGATTTCTTGCAGCAAACATACTCAATGGTAGTGCAATTGCAACACCAACAGCTGTTCCAATAAATGCCATCTGTAGGGTTTCAAACATGGACGATAATGCAGTATCAAATAATTTTGGCTCGACTTCAGTTAATTCTTCTGCAATTATTGCTAGATTTGGGATTCCTTCAACAAAATCAACAGGATCTGCTCCAACGTTAAATGAAGCAGCCACAACAACTGCAATTATAATTCCAAATATGAGATTGTTTTTAGGATTCGTTAGGATACAGCTCCAGAATTTCTTGTTGTGTTAGATTCCCAGTTTGAAAATCAACTATTTTATCTCCTTCAACACCAATTTCAAGGATTTTTTCTCCTTCTTTAATCACTGCGACTCTATCTGCATATTCTAATGCAAGTTGCATATCATGATGAACCATTACTGCAGTAAGATTAATTCTCCGTTGAGCATCAGCAATTAAATCCATTATCTCTCTTGCAGTGACATGATCTAACTCTGAAACAATTTCATCTGCTAGTAAAATCTCAGGTTTTTGCATTAATGCACGGGCAATAGCAACTCGTCTTTTTTCTCCACCACTTAACATGTAGGCCTTTCTATCAAATTTGTCCTCAAGACCTACAAGCTTCAAAATCTTTTCAGCTTCTCGAATTTCATCGTCTGGAAACATTTTGAAAAAAGACTGTACTTTTCCAATTCTTGGTAAAGCACCAACTAGAATATTTTCTAATACTGAAACATTTTTTATTAATCCTAAACTTTGTGGTATGTAACCAATTTTTGATAGCATTGGTTTGAATTTTTTGTCAGAAATATTCGGGGTTTGATAATCTGTTTTGACTATTCCTTTACTTGGCATCATAATTCCATTCATTAGTTTCAACAAAGTAGATTTTCCTGAACCAGATTGCCCAACTAAAGCATAATTTACTCCACGATCAATTGATAGAGTGATTTCTTTTAGAACATAATTTTTTGAATCATATGATGCCCACACATTATTCATTTGGATTATTGTTTTTGTAAATAAATTAGAAAAAGAATGTGGTTGAGTTGTAAATGTTTGTAATGTCAATTAGATAACCAATTTTATTTGCTCTTGTTGTACTTGTCTAGAATTAACTGATCTAATCCCGTTAGAGACTCAATGTAGGTTCCAAAGTCACCAATATGCATTTCAGTTGTTGTTGGAAGTAAAGCCTCAGCTCCATACAGATTTTCAAGTATCTCGTTATTTTCTTCATAGTTTAGTTGTACCATGGCGTTAACTAATGCAGCCTTTGTTGAATCTGACATATCTGCACTAACCATAAAGACATGAGAGGGTACAGGGCCAATTGTTGTTACCACACGAAGTTTTGCTTGATCAGCTTGATCAAGATATTTTTGAGGGGCAATATCAGAACCAAATGCAACATCAACATTATCATTTAATAACAATTCTAATGCAGCTTTGTATCCACCTGCAAATGTGTAAGCTTCAAAAGAATCAACTAGTGCTGATTCTAATGCTACAATATCATCACCTTGAATGTTGACATAACCAGATGTCACCAAGGTTCCCATTGGTTTCACAAAACCAGATGAGCCAGTAATACTTGTGAATGCAACTCTCTTCCCTAGTGTGTCTTCAAGGGAGTGAATTGAATCGTTATCAGCTTTTGTCCAAACTGTTGCTTGATAGTTTACTTTACCTTTCACTACCTCAGCTAAGACAGCCTCTGCCCCTGTTCTTACATGGGTAATCCATGCAGGGCCAGTATCCATAAAGGCTGCATCAATATGTCCAAATCGCATCCCTTCAATTATTATTTCATAATTTGTTGGAACAACAATCTCTATATCAACGCCAACAAGTTTTTCTTCAAGGAATTTTTCTAATGCTTCTGCTTTTGGTGTTAATTCATCTGCCTTTTCTACTGGAATAAATCCAATAGTTATTGTATCCACATCTGGGACGGATTCTCTAGGAATTTGGATAATTCCTTCACCAATTAGAAATTCCATTGCGTTAAGAAATTCAGTATCGCTGACATTTCCATCAACCCAGAAACTTGCGGTGTTTTTTATCCATGATGGCACTGAATCAGATTCGGCTGAAACATTTTGTGTGATTGTTGGAATACCAACAAAAACTCCAAAAAATACAACAGCAATTATCGTAACGATGATTATTCGATTTTGCATGAAATTCAAAATCTTAGGATAAGCTAACTAATTTAAAGTAGCATTTCGTTCTAAAACTTCATTCTAAGAATTTAGAATGAGACGATTTTTATTTAGATTTTTGATTTGGGTAAAGATTGAGTGTTGGTTCTGTATTAGTAATACTAATCTCTACCTTACCAATTCTGCTTTTGTATAGTTTGATTTTTTTACCTTCATTAGAAATAACATATCTGTCAACTACAATCAGAGCAAGCTCCTCTAAATTAGCTAAAGTTTTGTAAACGGTAGATAAAGAAAGTTTCAACTCGTCAGCAATTTGGGTCGCATCCTTTGATTCGTTTTTTACTGAAAACAATACTGCTCTAGTACACACATTAGATAATGATTCAATAATTTTTTGAGTTATATCAAATTCGCTTAGTTGGATAATGTTTGGTTTTGTCATTTTCACCACTAATTAGGAATAAGACTCAATGAGGGTTCTGGTTTCTTTATAGTAATGTCTGCTTTACTGATTCTGCTTTTGTATATCTTGAATTTTCGACCTTTATCTGAGATTAGCCATTTTTCTACTTTGATCAATGTTAATTCTTCTAAATCGGTTAGTTTTTTGTAAACTGAACTTAAAGGGATTTGTAATTGGTAAGATAAATCAGCAGCAGTTTTTCCTTTTTTTATGGTTGAAAAAAGAATTGCTCTAGATTCTGCATCAGCTAATGCTTCAATTATTTTTTGTGTAACATCATATTTTTTTAATTGGGGTAATGATAATTTTCTAGCCAAGCAATTAGCAAAAGTTTGTAGAATTATTTAAACGACGTGGTTTCATTCTAAGAATTTAGAATGATATTAGTTTGTTTGTGTTTGGATAGGCTTGTCGGGTTGAATCTTTTGCCAGAATAATCCAAGAATTATTCCTAAAGCAAGCCAGAATACAGATACAGCAACAACTGACATTACTCTAAATCCATTTACCAATTCCATAGGTGCGGCGATTTCATCAGGATTAGGAGGCATCACAACAAACATAGCTGTCATAAATGCTGCATAGCCAATTACCGCAACAAGTTTTTTTCTTCCTTGGAATTTTTTAGATAATTGATAAAATCCAATAACGGAAAAGCCTGAAATTGCAATAAATGCAAGGTATAATGTTGCACGTAAAACAACTGTTTCTGAATCACCAACGGTTGGAGGATTTGCGGGGTATTTCAAAAATGGTATCAAGTAAATGGTAAGCCACATTATTCCAGCTAGAACTAATGCTTTCTTTACATTGTGTTGTCCTGGCAAAATTTTTCTTGAATATGCAAATACAATTCCAAACAATGCACCAATTGAGGTACCAAGAATTGCACCGGCAAGAACTTGACCACCTTTCTGCCAATCTCTATATGCAGAATACTCTACCCAGAATTGTGGAGTGTCTTTTTCTTCTCCAGATGCAAATAGATTTTGATTTTCAATTCCAATTGCTTCATCAAGATATGGTTCAACTATTGCCAAGTTTGCAGCACCATGAATTATTCCAGCAAAACAACCTGCCAACAAAACTATTCCAATGAAATGCCCCGTTTTCATATAATATTCACCTAATGACAGGGAAAGCCAGCAGCGTGTCTCATATCATGAGTTAATTCATGAATGAAAAGATCATCAAATGCTTCTGCACCTTGAATAATACTAAACAAATGTCCTTGATCATAACCAACAAAAAACAAACCAAAAGCAAAGATTACAGCAAGAATTGCAACAGCAAAGATTGGAACACGAGGTTTAGAAACAACAACCTCTTTAGAGTAAGACATTGCATCGACAAAGGGTTCTGATTATTTAAATTCTTACAGCTATCACAGATTTATAGAATAGAATAGGTCGATCATTAAATGAGAAATTATTACTTGCTAGCTATTCCGGCGATCATAGGAATTTTTGTCGGAGCATATCTTGGCATTGCAGAAAATGACAAAGTTGAGAATAATGAAACCTTGTTAACTGCTCAAAAATTGGTTAGAAATGGTTCTCCCATTGTTGGAAACCCTAATGCCCCAATTACTATTTTGGAGTGGGGGGATTTTCAGTGTACATTTTGTTACAGATTTCATGAATCAAGTTTGGATATTATTCAAAGAGAGTACATTGAAACAGGAATAGCAAATCTAGTTTTCAAGGATTTTCCATTAAATGGTCCTGATTCTGTTCTTGCTGCAGAGGCAGCATACTGTGCAGAAGATCAAGGAAAATACTGGTCATATCACGATGAGTTGTACGCAAACTGGGCTGGTGAGAAAACAGGGTGGATAACTGATGATTCTCTAAATCAGTTTGCCATAACATCTAATTTGGATATAGAAAAATTCAATTCATGTCTTGCTGATCATAAATATCGACAAAGAGTGTTGGATTTGGAACAATTTGGAAGAGAGATTGGAATTGATGCTACACCATCATTTCTAATTTTTAATGATGAAAAAATAATCAAGATTAGAGGAAACCAACCAATAGATGTTTTTAGAAAAGTAATTGATGACTTGAGTAATACTACTGCTTGACGTAACTATTATGCAAAGGCTAGAGATGGTAAACTAATGGGCAAAATAAAAATCGAAAAACAAGATTCTGTTAAAATGTATAAAATTAGAAAAACACTGAATGAGTTATCACAAGTTTCAGGCCATGGAACAGAATTAATTTCGGTATATGTTCCAAAAGGAAAGCAATTACATGAAGTAATCACTCAGTTAAAAGAAGAGCAGGGAACTGCTGATAATATTAAATCAGATCTTACACGTACTCATGTTATTGATTCTTTGGGCAAAGTTATCCAAAGGTTAAGACTTTACAAAAAAACTCCTGAACGAGGATTAGTGATTTTTTGTGGGGCATTGCCAAGAGAAGGTGGAGGGCCAATTGGTACAGAAGTAGTCAAAGCTTTTGAATTAGATCCTCCAAAAGATCTAAAAACATTTCTTTACAGATGTGATGATCATTTTCATGTTGACATTTTAAAAGATATGCTAAAAGATGATAATCTAATTGGATTTTTAGCAATTGATGCAAAAGATGCTGGATGGGGTTTGCTTCATGGAGATAAAATTGAAGTTTTGTCAGAAACAGGTTCTGGAGTTGCAGGAAAACATAGACAAGGTGGACAATCTGCAAAAAGATTTCAAAAACTCAGAGAAATGGAGTTAACGTATTACTTTAACAGAGTTGCTGGAACTACAAAAGAATATTTTATTGATATTTATCCAATCAAAGGACTAATAATTTCAGGGCCAGGGCCAACAAAAGAGGATTTTATCAATGGAGATTATCTAGAATATCGTTTGCAAGAAATGATCATTGATACAATTGATTCTTCATATTCAGGTTCTGAAGGAATTAGAGAAGCATTTGCAAAAGCAGGAGATATTTTATCTGGTTTTAGAATGGTGGAAGAAAAACAAATTGTTGAAAAATTATTCCAACATATCAATTCACATTCTGGATTAGGGACATATGGATTAAATGAAATTATTGAATTATTGAAAAAGAACGTAGTTGATACAATAATCATTACAGATGATACTGATCTTAATAGAATAGAAGTAAAATGCAAAAGATGTCAGCACATACAAGAAGAGATGGTTGAACGACCAAATGTAATTCCTAGAAAAACTGAGCTACTCAATTCTCCATGTCCGAGTTGTAAAGCAATGGATTTAGAAGCATCAGAGCAAGACATTGTAGACTATCTTGCATTAATTGCCGTAAAAACAGGTTCAAAAATTGAAGTTATTTCAGGAAAAGCTGAACACGGTGTGATGCTATCAAGTCTTGGTAAAATTGGCGCGATTTTAAGATACAATCCAGGACATTCTGTAAGTAGTTAGAAATTTAATTAGATTCTATGATTTTTCGAATTTTTTGAGCAAGTTCACTTAATTCATCATCAGTTGGAATTCCTCTTTTTGTCCAAATTGTTCCTTTATGTTCATAACGTGGAATAATGTGAACATGTACATGTGGAATAATTTGTTTTGCTGCTCTGCCATTATTCTGTCCTAGACTAAAAGCATCAGCGTTTGTAGCTTGTAATACTCCGTTAACAATTTTTGTGGCTTTGGAAAAAAGTTCTCCAACTTTATCTGCAGGCATATCAGTAATTCTTTCATGATGTTCCCTAGGAACAACAAGACTATGGCCAACATCAATTGGATATCTATCTAAAAATGCTACATGTGTTTCATCTTCATAGATGAAATGTCCCATTTTTTTCCCATTGATAATATCACAGAACAAACAGTCCATATCAAAATTTCAATTTTGTTTAATTTATTGTTTCATCGATTCAGTTAATTAGGGTAATTTTTTCAAATTGACTGTTCAATGGGTAAAAAATCAAGAAAAGAAAGAGAGGAAGAGCGAGAAAGTTTTGCTGTAAAAAGATCTCGTGAAAAGAGAAAAAGTTTCTTAATGGCGGCAGGCATTTTTGGAATTATTGCAGTAATAGTTGGTTATTCAGCTTATACATTTGTCACTATGCAAGGTGCAGTACCAGGTGCTCCACCAGGTGCAGGAACGCTTGGAGACGAGCACGACCACATTTCATTACTAGTACGACTTTTTGGGGACAAGTTTGATTTTTCATCGCCGGCTTATCAGATAAAGAGTAGTTGGATACATTTTGAAGGTGCTGATGGTAATACAATACACCGACATTCTAGCGGGGTTACAATGGGATATCTTTTTGAAACTTTAGGACTCACATTAACTGATGAGTGTTTTGTTTTTACATCACAGCAGGGAGAGAGAGACTTTTGTACAGATGATAAATTTTCATTAAAGTTCTACATTAATCACCAACAAGTTGATAGCATTTTAGACTACATAGGACAAGAGAATGACAGAATTTTGATTTCATATGGTAATGAGACACCTGAAGAAATTGAAGAGCAGCTACAAGAGTTAGATGCCCAAGCAATACGTAGATAAAATTCAAAAGTCTAAATTATAGCAAACATAATCTTTTGGTGTTACATTATGGAAATTTCTAGTAGAAATGTAGTAGAAGGAACAGCAAGGTCTCCCCATAGAGCAATGTACAAAGCTATGGGATTATCAGATGATGATCTTAGTAAGCCGTTCATTGGAGTTTGCCATACTGGAAATGAAGCTACGCCATGTAACATTCACTTAGGTCGTCTTGCACAAAAAGCAAAAGAGGGAGTAAGTGATGCAGGTGCAACACCTAGAGAATTTAGTACAATAGCAGTTAGCGATGGAATTGCAATGGGTCATGAAGGAATGAAATCATCACTAGTCAGTAGAGAAGTGATTGCAGATTCTATTGAATTAATGGTACGAGCTCATCAATATGATGGGATTGTTGGAATAGCAGGTTGTGACAAAAGCTTACCTGGAACAATGATGGCAATGGCTCGTCTCAATCTTCCATCAGTTTTTGTTTACGGTGGAACCATTATGCCCGGAATGCTAGATGGTAGAGAGTTAACTGTTGTTGATGTTTACGAAGCAGTTGGAGCATATGATTCTGGTCAGATTTCACTTGAAGAATTAAAGAATATTGAAAATGTTGCATGCCCAAATGCAGGCTCGTGTGGAGGAATGTTTACTGCAAATACCATGGCATCAATCTCTGAAGCTATAGGTCTTGCATTGCCAGGAAGCGCCAGTCCACCTGCTGAAGACGATAGAAGAGAAAAGATAGTGTATGATACTGGCAAAGCGTGTGTAGAACTTTTAGGACAAAAAATTCGTCCTCGAGAAATTCTAACCTTTGAAGCATTTGAAAATGCAATTACAATGCTAAATGCGGTAGGCGGCTCAACAAATGGAATTTTGCATTTATTGGCACTGGCAAGTGAAGTTGGGATAAAGTTAACCTATGATGACTTTGAAAGAGTAAGAAGAAAGACTCCACACCTAGCTGATATGAAACCCGGCGGAAATTACGTGATGAATAGTTTGGACAAGATAGGTGGAATACCATTTGTATTAAAAAAACTACTTGATAAGAATTTGATTCATGAAAATACATTAACGGTTACTGGAAAAACAATCAAAGAAAACTTGGATGGCATGACAATACCTGCGTCTCCAGATCAAAAAATTGTAAAATCAGTTGAATCACCATTACATAGTGTTGGAACTGCATTAATTTTGAAAGGATCTTTAGCGCCAGAGGGAGCAGTAATTAAAACTGCAGGTATAGAAATTACAAAATTTACTGGAAAAGCCAAAGTCTTTGATAGAGAAGAGGATGCATTTGATGCTACTGCGAAAGGAGAAATCGAAGAAGGTGATGTTATAGTAATTAGATATGAAGGTCCAAAAGGCGGTCCTGGAATGAGAGAAATGCTTGCAACAACTGCAGCACTTGTTGGTCAAGGTTTAGGAAAAAAAATAGCAATGGTAACAGATGGTAGATTCTCTGGCGGAACGCGTGGATTTATGGTTGGCCATGTAGCACCAGAAGCATTTGTTGGCGGACCAATAGCACTTGTAAAAAATGGAGACAAAATTAGTATCGATACTGAGACAAACAGCATCAATCTTAATGTTTCAGAAGAGGATCTTCAAAAAAGAAGAAACGAATGGAGACAGCCAAAATCAAATTACACATCAGGTGCACTGGCAAAATATGCATCCTTAGTTGGCTCTGCTGCAGAAGGAGCAGTTACAAAACCAATCTCAAATTAACTAGTTGAGATGAACTTCACAGAAAAACATTGTTTCCTTCATAACAGATCTTGCTGTAACGGAAAATCCATCCTCTAATCCTTTTCCACAAACATCACATTTTGCCATATTTGCAGAAGAATTCATTGTGAATTTTTTGTTTGAAAAAACAATGTCTTGAATTAGAGCATTTTTTGGTTTTGTTGCCATAATTTGGCTCATAGTACTAGATCTAAAAGATCGGTTATAAAGGTACCGTACTATACGGTAATAGAGTATGAGGGACATCCCAAAATTGGGGCAATTGGGCTTGGAGGGCGTCCCCACTCTATGATTACATATATCAAAATGAAGCTCTTAAGCCTCAGTCTGTTATTATGCGGTACACACTGTCAAAATTTTAAATACCCTTCACAGTTTTTGAGCAATAT
Source organism: Nitrososphaerota archaeon (assembly GCA_022567895.1). Taxonomy (GTDB): domain Archaea; phylum Thermoproteota; class Nitrososphaeria; order Nitrososphaerales; family Nitrosopumilaceae; genus DRGT01. The sequence goes on along the minus strand of JADFGC010000013.1, from coordinate 6,299 downwards.
GGGTGAACATATTTGGAAAGCACGAACCCATTGTAAAACCCCTAGATTTATCTGAAAATCAATTCGAAATTTATAATAAAATATCACGGAATTATTCGCATTCATTTTTGTTTGAATCCCTTACCGGTCCAGAAGAACTGGCAGAAACATCAATCATGGGATTTGACCCAGAAATTATCATAAAAGGCTATTCCAATAAAATTACCATACAAAGAAAAAATAGTGAAATAGAAATTATTGAAACAAATGACCCATTATCCGAATTAAAAAATTTCATTCTTAGCTCAACTGATCAATCTTATCGTTATTTAGGAGGAGCAGTTGGAATCATAAACTATGATACAATAAGACTATTAGAAAAAATTCCTCAGTCTCATGATGTTGATGAACCATTAATGGAATTTGGGATTTACAATGATGGAATCTTATATGATAACAAAAAGAAGCAGTTACTTTATTTCTATTATGATAAAGATAGATCAAACGAATTAAAGATTACGGATGAGAAATTTACTGATTTTAAATTATCAGAGATTTCTCCAAATCTTAATCAAGAAAAGTTTTCCAACATTGTAAATAAGGCAAAAGAATACATTCATGATGGAGACATATTTCAAGTAGTTCTTTCAAGAAGATTTAGTTTTAATGCAAAGGGTGATTTTCTCAAAGTTTACAAGATCTTACGTGACATAAATCCATCACCATACTTGTATCACTTAAAAATGAATGATAAAATTACAATTGGTGCTAGTCCTGAAATGTTAATTAGAGTAACAAATGATCAAGTTGAAACATTTCCTATTGCGGGAACAAGAAAGATTACAGATGATGAATCAAAAAATGAAGAATTAAAACGAGAGCTATTAAATGATGAAAAAGAACTTGCAGAGCATACAATGTTAGTTGATTTGGGTCGAAACGATGTCGGAAGGGTTTGTAAATATGGTTCTGTACATGTTGAGGAACTTATGGAGGTAAAACGATTCAGCCATGTACAACATATGGTAACTCACGTTGTAGGTAATTTAGATAAAAAATATGACATGTTTGATGCATTCAAAGCAGTTTTTCCAGCAGGAACAGTTTCAGGGGCTCCCAAAGTTAGAGCTATGGAAATAATTGATGAGTTAGAACCACAATCTCGTGGACCATATGCAGGAGCTGTTGGATATTTCTCATTCAACGGTTGTTGTGATTTCGCAATAGCAATTAGAAGCATATTTTTTGATGGTGAGAAGGGATTTGTGCAATCTGGCTCCGGAATTGTATCAGATTCTATACCTGAAAATGAATTCAAAGAAACTGAGCACAAAGCAAATGCAATGCTCATGGCATTAAAGGAGGCATCAAATTGAAATTTTTGATTATTGATAATTACGATTCATTTGTCTACAATATTGCCCAATACTTTGGAGAGCTTGGTGTGGATTGTGATGTAAAACGAAATGACAAGATCACTATTGATGAAATAAAAGAAAAAAATTATGATGCAATAATCATTTCACCAGGTCCAGGTACTCCAGAGGATAAGAAATACTTTGGAGTATGTACCAATGTCATTAAAGAGATTGGACCAACAAAACCAATTCTTGGAGTATGTTTAGGACATCAAGGAATCATACATGCATTTGGTGGAAAAGTTACAAATGCAGGATGCGTCAGGCACGGCAAAACAAGTCCAATTAAACATGTCGATGATCCACTGTTTAAAGATATGAAAAATCCATTTCGTGCAACAAGATACCATTCTCTTGTTGGTGATAAAACTATCATTCCTGACTCGCTTGAAGTTACTGCAACGGCAGAAGATGATGCAGAAATTATGGCTGTTCGGCATAAAGACTATCTAATTGTAGGAGTACAATTTCATCCAGAATCAATAATGACGGAAGATGGTAAAAAAATTCTTGCAAACTTTATCAAAGAAGTTAAGGAGAAAAAATGATTACAGAATTAATTACAAAATTACAAAATAAAACAAATCTAACGTATGATGAAGTGAGTCAAGTAATGACTGATATTCTAAATGGAAAGACTAATGATCAAGAAAATTTAGATTTTTTAAAACATCTTACAGAAAAAGGCGAAACTGATGATGAACTTTTAGGAATGCTAGATAAAATGCAAGAATTTGCTTTGCATATTACACCAAAAAACCACGGAACCATTATTGATGTATGTGGTACTGGAGGCGACAAGCTTCAAACTTTCAACGTGTCTACTACAGCTTCATTTGTTATTGCCGCTGCCGGTGGAATTATAGCAAAACATGGAAATCGTTCTAGCTCTGGCCTTTCTGGAAGTGCAGATATTTTCGAATATTTTGGCTATGATTTAGGCATGGAATCATCTAAAATTACCAATATTTTAGAAAAATTCAACATTTGTTTCATGTTTGCTCAGAAATTTCATCCTGCAATGAAAAACATAGTAACGGCTAGAAAGACACTGGGAAAAAGAACTGCATTCAACTTACTAGGACCGCTAACAAATCCTGCAAATGTCAAAAATCAGCTAATTGGTGTTTTCTCAGATGAATTTTTGGATAGATTACCAATGATGCTAAAAAGAAAAGGTGCTGAAAATATTATGACAGTAAGATCTGAAGATGGAATGGATGAATTTTCTACTAGTTCAAAAAATAGAATTTGTTTTTTGAAAAATGGAAAGATACTTACAAATGTTGTAGACCCAGAAATTGTTGGATTGCATAAATCTACACTAAAAGATATTCAAATAAAATCCAAAGAGCAGGCTTTAAAGTCATTTGTATCAGTATTAAATAATTCTGCAAATCAAGCAATGATTGAAACTACTGCACTAAATGCTGCCGCTGGATTAATTGTAGGAAATATTGTAAAAAACTTTGATGATGGAGTAGAGCTTGCACTTCAAACTATAAAAAATGAAAAGTCACACAGACTTTTACATGATTTTATAAAAGAATCAGGAGACATGGCAAAATTAAAGGAGGTTGAAGAATCTTAGAACACATACTTGAAAAACTTGTAATGAATTCACAAGTAGCAATTGATAGTGGAGTATATGAAATAACAGAATCTCTTTCAAAATCGGATATAGATTTGTTACATACAATCAAAGTAAATCCACACGCAACATTAATTACAGAAATAAAATTTTCATCACCGTCTTTAGGGAAGATTAGAACTATATCAGATCCTGTTTCAATTGCAAACGCAATGATTGCTGGAGGATCAAAAGCACTATCAGTTCTTACACAACCAAATCTATTCAAGGGTTCACCAGATTATTTTATCCAAGTTCGAAAAGCAGTAAATGTTCCCATGCTCATGAAGGACATTATTGTTGAAAAAATCCAGATTGATGCTGCAGAAAAAATGGGTGCAGACTATATGCTGTTGATTCAGTCACTTTTTGATCAAAATTACCTAAAAGAGATTGAAGAATTCATTTCATATGGGCACAAAAAAGGCCTAAATATCCTTGTTGAAGCACATACGAAATCTGAATTTGAAAATGCCCTAAAAACTGACGCAGATTTGATTGGAATAAACAATCGAAATTTAGATAATTTAGAACTAAATCTAGAAACTACAAAAAACATTCTTGATGGATTCGAAAAAACAAGACCAATTCTTTCAGAAAGTGGAATTGAATCACCTGAAGATATACAACTCTTAAAAAAATATGGTGCTGATGCCTTCTTAGTGGGTTCAAGCTTAATGAAGAGTGATAATATCGAAGAAAATGTCAAAAAACTGGTGAATGCAATATGAAATTTCCAATAAAAGGCAGATTTGGTGATTTTGGAGGACGATACATTCCAGAAACTCTAGTACCCGCCATAGAAGAATTAGAAGAAAATTATTTGAAATTTAAGAACGATAAAAATTTCAAAAAAGAATTAAACTACTATTTGAGAGAATATGCTGGAAGGCCAACTCCATTATATTTTGCAAAAAATTTAACTGATAAAGTTGGTGGTGCTAAAATCTTGTTGAAAAGAGAGGATTTGCTACATGGAGGAGCTCACAAAATTAACAACACATTGGGCCAGGCACTTCTTGCAAAAAAAATGAAAAAGAAAAGAATCATTGCAGAAACTGGTGCAGGTCAACACGGTGTGGCAACTGCTATGGCATGTTCGTGTCTTGGAATGAAATCAGAAGTGTATATGGGATATAAAGACACCATTAGACAAAAACTCAATGTGTTTAGAATGAATCTTTTAGGTTCTCAAGTTCACCCTGTAAAATCAGGTTCTCAAACACTCAAAGACGCAATTAATGAAGCAATACGAGATTGGATAACAAATGTTGAGACTACATACTATCTTTTAGGATCTGCAGTAGGACCTCATCCTTATCCGGTCATGGTAAGAGATTTTCAATCTGTGATTGGTGATGAAATAAAAAAACAAATTAAAAAATTCAATAAAAAAACACCAGATACAGTAATTGCCTGTGTGGGAGGAGGTTCAAATGCTATTGGAACATTTTTCCCACTTTTAGATGACGATACAGAAATGATTGGAGTTGAAGCAGCGGGAAAAGGTTTGAAGAGTCATCATCACGCTGCAACTTTGAATGTAGGTACAAAAGGAGTGCTTCATGGAATGATGACATACCTTTTGCAGAACAAAGAAGGACAAATTCAAGAAACTCATAGTATTTCAGCTGGTTTGGACTATCCAGGTGTTGGTCCAGAGCATGCATATCTAAAAGATGTTAAACGAGTAAAATATCGAAGTGCAACTGATAATGAAGCTATCGATGCATTTTTGCTGCTAACAAGAACCGAGGGAATTATTCCAGCACTTGAATCTGCTCACGCAGTAGCAGAAGCAGTAAAAGTTGCCAAAAACAGACCAAAATCAGATACTATAGTAATCACATTATCTGGTCGAGGAGACAAAGACGTTGAAGTTGTGGAAGAATATCTAAGAAAAAATGTCAAAAATAGAAAATAAATTCAAGGAACTTCGTTCAAAAAACGAAAAGGCTCTTATAGCATACATAATGGTCGGTTATCCAAACTACAAATCCACTCTTTCAATAGTTAGAGGATTGGTGAAAGGAGGAGCAGATATTATTGAATTAGGATTTCCTTTTTCAGATCCTTTAGCAGATGGTCCAGTAATTCAAAATGCCAGCACCGTTTCATTAAACAAAGGAACAAAGCTAAGTGATTTTTTTAATTTAATTAAAAAAATTCGAAAAGAAACAGATATTCCATTGGTATTAATGACATACACTAACATACTATACAAACAAGGATATGCAAAATTCATTTTTAATGCAAAGAAAGCTGGAATCGATGGCTTTATTCTTCCGGACATGTCAATTGAGGAATCAAGTGAATATGTCAATGCCGCAAAAAAATACAATGCTGATACAATTTTTCTTGTGTCTCCAAATACAAGCAAAAATCGCTTAAAGAAAATTGCAAAAGCATCATCAGGATTCCTGTATCTAGTATCAATGTTTGGTACTACTGGTATGAAAACCATGATTCAGCAGTATACCATAAACGCAATAAAAAATACTAAAAAAGTCGTTAATTCAAAAATTCCAGTTGGAATAGGTTTTGGGATAACAACGCCTGATGATGTCAAAAGATTTGTTTCTACTGATATTGATGCAGTGATTGTAGGTAGCGCATTTTTAAGGTTGATTGAGAAAACACCTGTAAACCAATTAGAAGCCAAAGTTGCGTCCTTTACAAAAAAAATGAAGGCCCCAACAAAAGCTACATAAACAGGAAGTCTGGTGCACCCTTACGGGTATAAAGATTCCATAACCATACATCATACTATTGAGACGAATCACATACCAGGTCATCAAAGAGTTTGATGCAACAACATTTTCTATACTGATTATTGGTTTTGTTTGAGGCATTATCATTTGGTTTTAATGAACCATAATTTAAAACAAAGTTATAAAAATCTGTCACAGAGACTGGTTCTTGTGTTGAATTTTCTTTATCTTAATATCTTGTATTCAAGTAAGTATATTGCAAAATTACTATTTTCATTAAGAAACTTGTTTCTTTGTTGTATCTTTTGGTCCTCTACTAAATAATCCGATCAAGTTAATGTGAGATCATTTCAGATCCTTTGATTCCAAGGCTCATTAGAAATGAATAACAACCAAGACCACACTCTCCACATCTTGGTTTCATAGAATCTTTTTCTGCACTACCAATGCAACAAGGCATCTTTTCTCTTCCCATATGATCAACAGAAACAATTGCCCAGGTTGGACAATCAATTGGGGTCGTTCCTTTACCACCCCAACTTCCTTTCATTAATTCAAGCT
>JADFGC010000012.1:0-23257 GCA_022567895.1 Nitrososphaerota archaeon | reverse complement strand
AACTGTGAGATGTGACGCATTACTACTAGATAAAACTGCAAAAACAGATACCTACCCTTACATGGAAATTGACGCGGAAGATGCCACAGTTACTCATGAAGCAACTGTAGGAAAAATCGGCGATGAACAAATCTTCTACTTGATGTCAAGAGGATTCAATGAAGAAGAAGCACTATCCCTTATAGTAAATGGATTTATGGAGCCATTTACAAAAGAACTTCCTATGGAATATGCCGTCGAACTCAACAGGCTTATCAAATTAGAAATGGAAGGATCTGTAGGCTAGTCAACTCGTCTTCACAATGTTCTGATTAACCATGTCACTAGCCTTATCATCTATAGATATAAGCCATATTGAAAAACTATCTTCATCTAAAAAAGAACCAGATTGGCTAAAGGAATACAGACAAAAATCTCTTTCAATCTACCACGAATTACCTCTTGAAATTTCACCATTATACAACAAGTACACTGATGCACGAAAATTATATCCGGAACAAGTATTACTATCCACAAGTTCTGATTCTGCGATACCAGATTTTCTTAAAAAAAGACTCACTGAGCTTGAAAACACAAATTGTATCATTCAAATTGGCGCAAACATTATCCGTGTAAATATTTCAGATGAATTAAAATCAAAAGGACTAGTAATATCCTCAATTGATGATGCCTTAAATAATAATTATGATCAAGTTAAGAAGGCATTTGAGGCATCAAACCCTAAAGAAGATAAATATACTGCGTTAAACAATGCAGCATTTAATTCAGGAATGTTTGTTTACATTCCTAAAAATTTAATTTTAGATGAACCAATTCATATTCTTTCGAGTTTATCACTAGATGGAATTTCAACAATAACTCGTAATGTAATTATTGCAGATGAATCAAGTAAAGCAAACATCGTCCAAGAGTTGTATGCCCCAAAATCTTCAAAACATCAAGCCTACTTGGAATTGCTAAACACAAACGTGGCAGCAAATGCCCAACTTGACGTCACAACTCTACAGATGATGGATCAAAGTACTGTTAATTTTTCCACTAGGAGAACTGATGTGGCACAGGATGGCAAAATAAACTGGTATCTTGGTCTTTTTGGAGCCTTACTATCTAGATATAGAATAGGTTACTACCTAAATGGAACTGGTGCATCTGCAAATGACTCTGAGGTGATATTTGGAAATATTGATCAATCATTTGATTTACAAACAAACGTGATTCATAATAGTCCTGCAACAGAAGCCAGGGTTAACGAGAAATCAATTCTAAAGGACAAATCAAAATCATTGTTTAAGGGAATGATTAGAATTAACGAAAATGCAAGTAAATCTCAATCCTTCCTTTCGGGGCGTTCAATTTTGCTTGATAAGAATGCAAAATCAGATGCAATTCCAGGACTAGAGATTTTTACAAATGATGTAAAGGCTACACACTCTGCATCGGTAGCACAAATCGATGAGGAACAAATCTTCTATCTAAATACAAGGTGTCTTAGCCACACTGAAGCTGAAAGAGTAATAGTAGAGGGATTTTTAGAACCTCTTTCACGAAAAATGTCATATCAAGTTAGAGCGTGGATAGCATACTTGATAGAATCCAAGTGGCAAGGACGTGAATTAACAATCAACACTGATGAAGAGCTAAGAAAATTTGTAGAGGTTGAAGAAACCCGCTATGATGAAAATGCTGAAATTGAGCAACATTACAAATACAGGTGATAAAGTTGCAAAGTGCGAGCTTATCAATTGAAAATATTAGAAAGGACTTTCCAATTTTAGATAGAAGGGTACGTGATAACAAACCTCTAGTTTATCTCGATAACGCATCTACTACACAAAAGCCAAAACAAGTCATCGACACAATTACGAATTATTATAACAACTATAACGCAAATATTCACAGATCAGTCTATTCAATAGCTGAAGAAGCAACTGAAGCTTATGAAAAGACTAGAGACAAAGTTGCCAAATTCATTAATGCTCCAAAACGTGAGGAAATAATTTTCGTTAGGGGAACAACTGAAGGAATTAACCTAGTAGCATATGCATGGGGCCGCAAAAACATCAAAGAAGGTGACATCATAGTTACAACTGAATACGAACACCATAGCAACATTGTTCCTTGGCAACTTTTGGTGAAAGAGAAAGGTGCAAAATTAGAATACATTGGTGTTGATGATGATGGAGAATTAATTTTAGATCAACTTGACAAATATCTAGCCACCGGCAAAGTTAAACTAGTAACTTTTAGCCTAATGTCAAACGTTTTAGGAACAATTAGTGATTATGAAAAAATAATCTCAAAATGCAAACAAGCAGGAGTAAAAACACTCGTAGATGCTGCTCAAGCAGTTCCACATATGAGAGTTGATCTTGAAAAATTAGGATGCGACTTTTTTGCATTTTCAGGACACAAGATGCTAGGCCCTACTGGAGTTGGAGTTTTGTGGGTAAAAAAAGAGGTCCTAGAAACAATGGATCCTTTCCATGGGGGTGGTGATATGATACGTGAGGTTCACAAGTATGAAACTACATGGAATGATTTACCATACAAATTTGAAGCAGGAACTCCCAACATTGCAGATGTAATTGGTTTTGGCGCAGCACTAGATTATCTTTCTAATCTTGGAATGGAAAATGTAAGAAATCATGAAATTGAATTAACAAAATATGCTTTAGAAAAATTGTCACAGATTAAAGGAATTGTGATTTATGGAACAAAAGACATTTCAAAACGCGGTGGAGTAATCTCATTTAACTTTCATGATATTCATCCACATGATGTTGCAACAATTGTTGATAGAGAAGGCATTGCAATTAGATCAGGTCATCACTGCGCACAAGTTTTGATGGAGAGATTAGATGTTGCTGCAACAAACCGTGCTAGTTTCTACATCTATAACACAAAAGATGATGTGGACAAACTCATCCAGTCATTAGCGAAAGTTTCAGAGTTGTTTAAATTATGAGTGATCCAATTTACACAGAAATACTAATTGATGAAGGAGAACATCCACAAAATAAAGGAACGATTGAAAATCCAGACTTTTCTCAACACGATTCAAACCCAATGTGCGGAGATAGCATCACACTTGAAGCGAAAATAGATGGAAAATCTATTAGTGATATAAAATGGGACGGCGAGGGATGCACAATTTGTAAAGCATGTACTTCAGTTCTAACACAACTAACAAAAGGAAAAGAACTTGATTATGTAAAAAATTTGAAGAAAGAAGAAATTTTATCAGAACTTGGATTAGAACATTTAATCAAGACAAGTCCAATTAGAATAAAATGCGCTTTACTATCATTGAAGGTACTAAAACTTGGCCTGTATTCTTATTTGGCAAAGCAATCGGTTGATTCAAAATCTCCCGATAGCTTAAAAGAAGAGGCAGCAAAACTCTACTAATAATGGGTGATTTCACTCCTAAAACCCCTATACAGATTCAGATTAGAAAGATAATTTTTGAAAAATTCAATGATCCTGAAGTTAGATTCACAAATGACGAAATATTTGAATTGATTAAAAAAAATGGTGACATTGATCAATCTTGGATAATTGATGACATGGAACCATTTTTTCACGAAATATGCGATAGTGGATTAACAAGAAACATTGCACAAGACTTAACAACAATTTGGCTAAAGCTATTCGATAATGTTGAAAAACTCCATTGTGATTCTTGCAATAATGATGTTTATTTAGGAAAATTAGAAGATAGAGTTTGTCCTAATCCAGATTGCAAGGCAACTATTTAGCACGTTCTCTTTTCGCTGCGTCTTCCAGGGATTGTATCATTGGTAATCTTTGTCCTGTAAGATAGAGAACAAGAGCTCCGCCAGCAGTACTGATGTGATTAATTTTTTCTATCAATCCATACCTTTTCAAAGCAGAGGTAAGATGTCCACCACTTACGATTGTGGTAGCCATTGAATTTGCAACTCCTTCTAACAAAGCCTTTGTGCCGTAACTGAATTGCTCTTTTTCAAAGAAACCTGGGGGGCCACTAATGAAAACTGTTCCAGCACCAGAAATTATTTTATTATAATGCTCAATCGTCTTTGGACCAAGATCATAGACAAGATCACCTTTGTTTACATCTCTAACATCTACTTCGACTCTGGAACCATCTTTGTCTACTGCAACATCAACAGGAGTTGAAAAAACATCAGGATATTCACCAATCAAAGAATGTGCTTTTGTTACTATCTCTTCTTCTCTTTTAATGCCCAATGCAGATTTTATTCTGCCTTGTGCTCTCATGAAAACATTACCAATTAATCCAGTCAGTAAAACATGGTCTGCCCTACCATTTTTTATGAGAAGTTTAATCGCTTCTAATCTATCTAGTACTTTTGCCCCGCCTAAGACAATTACATGAGGGGCCTTTGCAACTGTCATAATCTCATCTAGTTTTCTTACCTCGTGTTCTACAATCCTTCCAGCACATGCAGGTAACACTTTAGGGAATCCAACAATTGATGGATGTGATCTGTGAGCACTTGGAAATGAATCTAATACACACAAATCAAATAGTTTTGCCAATCTTTGTACCATGATAGTTTTTGCTGCATCAGAAGGAGAAAACTCATAATTTTCTTCTGCGCACAATCTTAAATTATCAAGTAACAAAACTTCCCCATTTTTCAAATTTTTAATTTCATTTTGAGCTGCAGAACCAATTACGTCTTGAACATATTTGATATCTTTTTTTAATAATCGTTCAAGAACTTTGCCATGTTTTTCCATTCCAGTATAATCTTTATTTCCAACTCGGCCCTGATGTGATGCAACAACAACTTTGGCGTCAGATAACGCTTCAATTGTTTCTGTAGCTTCTTCAATTCTCTTAGTGCCTGTAATCTCCATTGTTTCTGGATCAATAGGGCAATTCATATCAACCCGCAAAAAAACGGTCTTATCCTTTAACTCAAAATCATCTAGAGTTAAGAACTTCACGCCCTACCTTTTTCTTACAGGGTTAAAATCTTTGAGCCGATCAAAATCCAGAAGATTGATTCTAAATCATTTTAGATTGAGTGATAAATAATCTTAGAGCATCATGTATTTCCAAGATTTAGTGCACTAATCATTGAGAAAAATTAAAAATGATACTAATGAGTGATTGCTAGTTGCAAAATTGGATTTTTGACTTGAGATCAAGATCATTTGTTTTACTTGTTACAGCATTTGTTATTGTTTCACTTTTGGTTTATTTTGAAATAACTGTAGAATTTGACCAATCAGCAATTCTATACTTCGATTCAATTTCAGGAAACTCTGTATTGGATTTATTCATGCAATCTATTACCGAAATTGGTGGTATCTTTTACACACTAATTTTTGCTATTGCACTAATTCTTATCAAAAGAACTAGGAGAATTGGAATCACTATGATGATTTTGATAGTGGTATCTACCATTCTTGCAGGTTACATCAAATGTGGTGTGGATAGAGATAGACCTGACATTGAATTTTCCGGCTATCCATTCCCAATTCCAATAGAGACAGATGCCTTCGCCTTATTCTGTGAGGGTGGCTTTAACGCATCATTTCCTTCAGGTCATACTGTTAGGGCAGTAATCTTTGGAATAATTCTTGGATACGCATTATCTGATAGATTCCCAAGAGGTTGCTATCTTTTGCTACTTTATCCACTCTTAATGTCTATTAGTCGAGTTTACATCTTACAACATTATCCAATGGATGTGATTGGAGGAGCTATTCTTGGAATTTTCCTTGCAGGGGTATTAGCACAGAAAACAAAACTATACAAAATTTTAGAAAAATCAAAAACCTAATTTTTCTAAAACATTTCCGCTGATTAACACTATTGCATAGTGTTTATCGTCATGATGATATGTCCAATATTTGATGTCACGTTCTTGATTATTACGTCTTAATCCATAGTTTACACTAGTTGTAACTATGTATCCAATTCTCTTTGCAATTTTTGAATCCTTAGGCATCAGGACTTTGTATCCCTCTTTTCTATTCTCAAATCCCAGCTTCACCATTTCTGCTGCTGCATCTGAAGCATCTTTTTCATCTTTCAAATCAAAGATCTTCGCAATGGGGAGTTTTGAGGGATGAAATTCCATTGTATTATTGGTATTTTCAAAAATAACTAATATTTCTTCATGATCGCTTTTAAATGTGGCAATTTTTTATGTTAAATTTCTTAACTGATAAGTCAAATCCTGATTATATTTACAAATTAACCTATCCTTTCATTAAAAAATATCTGTGTCATTAGTGAGAGAAGCAAAAAAATTACAAGCAAAAAGACAAGAAGTTGGCAAACTAAAAAGAAAGAGCGCAAGAGAATTTCAGATAGAACAATCACTTCTTCGAAAATCATCATCCGGATTAGCCTCAGTTGAAAGAAAAATTGAATCAGCTAAAGAACAACTTTCTGATGTCTCAGATGTCTTGACACAAAGACTTGCTCAACAGGAGAGCATACAAAGACTTGTCGTCGCTGCAGAAGAAAAATTACAGCGTGAAAAAGACGCAAAAGAACAAGCAGAACAGGAAATAGAGTTTGCAGAATCTGGGGAAGAAAAAGACAACGCCAAAACAAGACTCGCCTCTATTATAGATGGAATTGATGAAATTTACTCAGAAATCAAACAAAGAAACAAGATGGCAAAAAAAGTGAATGTTGCTATTGAAGAATTTTCAAAATCAAAATCTAAAATTTCTACCAAAATTCAAAAAAAGGCTCATGAAAAACCTGAATTACAAAAATTAATCAAAAAAACCAAAAAAGCCTCTGCTCGCCTAGCGAAGAGAATAGCAAGTAAAACAAAACAAGAAGCATCTACTAAAGAGCATTTCAAAAAAGTCAAAGAAAAATTACAAGAATTAAAAACAAAAAGGAGAAAGGCTGCTGCTAAACCGGCTGCTCAAAAAAGAAAATCTAAACCAAAACGAAAATCAGCTAAAAAAGCTAAAAGAAAATCTAAACCAAAACGAAAATCAGCTAAAAAAGCTAAAAGACGATAAGTTCAACTTGGAACCCTTTGTAGGATTAATATTGTTAGATAAAAATTAGAATTGTATGTCTATTAACGAAGAAATTTCTGTAGAAATTTCATCTTTACCAGACCTAAAAAACCCCAAATTCATTTGCGGGTTGCCTGGAAGTGGTTATGTTGGAAAATTAGCAATTGACTATGTTATTGATAAGCTGCAAGCAAAACAATTTGGAGATATCTATTCATCATCATTCCCACCTCAAGTTTCTGTTCAGCCAGATGGAACTGTTGATTTAGTAAAAAACTCATTATACTATTGTCAGACAAGTGGTCAGGATCTTATTCTTCTTACTGGAGACGCTCAACCTGTATCCGCACAAGGAGAATATGCCCTAGGAGAAAAAATAATTGAATTATGTAAAAAAATGAATGTAACTGAAATCTATACTCTAGCTGCATATATTACAGGAAAATTTTCAAAAATTCCTAAAGTTTACGGAACTGGAACTACATCTGAAATTGTAAATGAATTTTCAAAATTTGGAATATCAAAGATGGATAAAGGTAACATTACGGGAATGAATGGCGTCATTATTGGAATTGCAAAACGCTCTTCTATTTCAGGAATTTGTCTTTTGGGAGAAACTTCTGGTTATGTAATTGACGCTAAAGCATCAAAAGTAATTCTAGAATCACTATGCAAAATTTTGAATATTAAATTTGACATGTCAGAACTTGAAAAGAGAGCAAAGGATACTGAAGAAATAATCAGTGCACTTCGTTCCCAAGCAACTGCTCAAGGAATTCAGGATCAACCAGTTACAGCACCTAGTGGTTCTGATGAAAAAAATTTAGGATATATCAGTTAATTAAAAAAGTAATTTTTTAGGGGTTTATCTGCATTTCGCCGTATTTGCCCTTACCTAATGAAACTTCGCCTTTGAAGGTATTTGTGTATCCATTTTTAATTACGATTGTGTCGCCTTCATTTACTTTGGCGATATCATCTCCCCATAAGGTGAATTTGATCTCCCCAGAATCATCAGAAAGCATTGCATCGCAAACATCAATGGTTCCACCTCTTTTCATATTAACGGTTCTGACTTCGCCTTTACTTTTTAACACACCTTTTGTGTTAATTTTATCTCTCATGTTCTGAACTTCAGAGATTGAAACGTATTGTTCTTCGCTCAATTTAATCCTGTTAAACCGTTTTCTAAGGTAATTATAAATTTTTACCATCTATAACATCCCAAAAAAAATCAAAATAGCAATTGACAAATAGAGGTTTTTTTGAATTGCAGTTGCAGGGGTATCGAAGCCCGGTCAACCGAGAAGGACTCAAGATCGGTTATGCGAAATCCTTTCCTTTAGGGGTTCGTGGGTTCAAATCCCACCTCCTGCACCAAAATTCTGAAATCAAGTCCTTTAAAATTAGAATAGAAAAATTTGCTAAACTACTAGTACCTTTACTTTGGAAACAGAGTGTTTGGAGATTTCACGATGTATTTTTGCTACATCTTCTTCTCTAAATGTAAGATTACACCTAAAACATTTCCAAGCTACTTCTTCCAACACAATTAAGTAAACGTGAATTTTAGTTATAAGGATATTGCATGAATCGTTCTATTTCTTGTAATACCTACTCAATTCTTCTAAAAACTTGAGTTTCTTTTATTTTTTAATTTTTATTAACAATTTCTTCAAGACTAAAACCCTGACAAGGATTTAGATGACTAAACCCCTGTGATTTTAGAAAATGACTGACATTTTTGAAACTTTGAGCGAGCTTTCTTACATTGGGATTTTTCTTTTATTGATTGCGGTAAACGCTGCCCCCATTTTGATGCCTCCATCATGGATAATTTTGGCATCATTTTATGCGCTAGACCCTCAGTTAGATCCAATCATTCTTGCAATAGTTGGTGCCACAGGGGCAACAATTGGTCGATTCATCCTCAAACAAATTAGTGGTTTTTTTAGAAAATTTATTGGAAAGGAACAAAAATCAAATCTTGATGTTATTGGCAATTATCTAAATCGAAAAAGATTCGGTTACCCAATAGCATCCTTTCTTTTCGCTGCAACTCCTCTTCCAAGTAGCATGTTGTTTGTGGCATATGGGTTGATGGGGGCAAAAAGCATTGGACTTTACATTGGATTTTGGTTTGGTCGTCTGATATCATATTACATCATGATTTCAATTAGTGAAATAGTTCTTACGCCATTTTTAGATTTGTTTGAAAATAGAATTACGGGAATATTAATTGCAGATGGTATTGGAATTGGAGTTGTAATATTGTTCATGTCAATTAATTGGACATTGTTATTAACAGAACGAAAATTCAAACTAGTAAAACCAAAACTTTGGAGATTTTAGTATGAAAGTGATAGACCAACTGCAAAAAGAGGTAAGAAAAAAAATTTCAAATAATCCAGCTCATGATTTTGATCATATAATGCGAGTTTACAAAAATGCTGAAAAACTAGCAAGAAAAGAAAAGGCAAATACAAAACTCATTCTTTCTGCTGCATTATTACATGATATGGTAAACTACCCAAAATCAGATCAAAGATCAAAAAACTCTTCTATTAAAAGCGCGATTATGGCTAGAAAAATCTTATCAAAATATAGTTTTTCAAATTCAGAAATAAAAATAATCACAGATGCAATTCGTGATCATAGTTTTTCAAAAAATAAAACTGCTAAAACCATGGAAGGAAAAATTTTACAGGATGCTGATAGACTTGATGCAATTGGTGCAATTGGTATAGCAAGAGCGTTTGCAGTTTCTGGTTCTAATGATCGGCCATTTTATAATACATCAGACCCGTTTTGCTCTAAAAGAAAACCAGATGATCAAAAATGGACTGTTGACCATTTTTATCGAAAATTGTTAAAGCTTGAGAAGTTAATGAACACAAAATCTGCAAAAATTGAGGCTAAAAAACGTACAAAAGTCTTGAAGAATTTTCTTTCTGAGCTCAAACACGAAATTTAACCATAATCAACATAACGGTCGTATCTTTTCTCAACTTCTATGTTTAGACCATTAGTGATTTTTGCAATTTCTTCTTTTCTTCTCAATTTGATGTACTTGTTGATGTCATCAAGTTTCTCATCTCCAAAATACGATTCAAAAACAGGATCTAGCATTTCAAAATACTCGACAACCTTTTCTCGAAACTCATCCCGTTTAGGATGCTTTATTCCATTAAATCTAAACCAAATTGTTGCCCAGCTACAGCCTACAACATGAGGAAGTAAATCAAAGGCACGCTGAATCTCAAATCTCTGGTCGTCTCTCATGAATTCTCTTGAAGCATTTTAGCAGCATTTTTTGCAAAATATGTTACCATCATGTCAGCACCTGCTCTTTTTATCGCATAAAGAATTTCAGTTACAACATCCTTTTCATTAATCCATCCCTGATTTGCAGCTGCTTTCACTAATGCATATTCCCCAGATACACTATAGGCAGACACTGGAACATTAAAGCGCCTTCGTGTTTCTGCAATAAGATCAAGATAAGCTAAAGCAGGTTTTATCATAACAATGTCTACTCCTTCTTTAATGTCAGCTTCAACCTCTCTCATTGCTTCACTAGCATTAGTGTATGGAACTTGATAGCTTTTTCTGTCACCAAATTTTGGTGCACAATCTGCTGCATCTCTAAATGGTGAATAGAATGCTGAGCGATGTTTTGCAGAGTGAGACATTATCGCAACATCTGTAAACCCTGCATTATCTAATCCATGTCTTATTGTCGCAACCTGACCATCCATCATTGCAGATGGTGATACAACATCAACGCCAGCTTTTGCTTGACTTACGGCAATTTTCGTTAATGTTTCAATGCTAGAATCATTATCAATTTTGTCATTCTTTACCAGCCCACAATGTCCTGCAGTGGTGTATTGACAAAGACATACATCTGCCATAATCACCATATTATCACCATAATTTTTTTTGATTTGAGAAATTGCTTGCTGAACAATTCCATTTTCATCAAAGGCTGCTGTTCCTTCATCGTTTTTTTTTGCTGGCAATCCAAAAACCATTACTGCGGGAATTTTCAAATCAGAAATTGTCCCAACCTCATCAACAACATCATCTAATGGAAGTCTTTCAATTTCTGGCATAGAATCAATTTTGACTCTTGTTTTCAAATCTTCTTGAACAAAGACCGGACAAATGAAATCTTTAGGACTAAGTCTAGTCTCTTGCATTAATTCACGAATTTTTTCATTATTTCTGAGTCTACGAAGGCGTCTTGAAGGAAATGACATGGCAAAAATTCTTTTTCAGTAAATATAATCCTAGTCTACTCTTTTTTCTTGTAATCAAAAATCTTACTTGCAGCATCTAAAATCTCTGGGTTGCCTTCCTCTGATGCTTTTCTAAGGTTGTTCATTGGTTGTGAAACTATACTTTCAACAACCGCCTTTGTTAGTTCCTCAATAATCTTGATTTTATTCTCATCTTTTTCATCTAGCATTTGCAATGCTTTTTTCAATTCTTTTACTCTTAGAGAGTCAATATTTTTGAAAACATCTTTTACTATCGGTTCTGCATCTAATCTGTTCATAGCGGCTTCTAAAACAGGTAATTCTTCGCTAATTATATTCTCAACGGTTTTAACCTTGCCTATTCTACTTCTCATATTCTTATCAACCATCTCTGCAATCTGATCAATATTCATTAATTTTATTCCACTTACGGTGGCTACCTTTTCATCTACTGTCCTAGGATTTGACAAATCTAAAATCATCATGCCCTTCTTTTTCTCTTTTATTGCATTGAGTATTCTTTCATGAGTTACTAGAAAGTATGGAGCAGTTGTCGCAACAAAAATTACATCATATTTATGAAATGAAGATAATACCTCTTCAAATTTTACAGGAGATCCTCCCATTGTTTCAGAAAATGCTTTAGATCTTTCAATAGTTCTACTTGTTACAAAAAATGGATAGCCTCTACGTCCAAGTGATTTTGCAACAAGTGTTGAAACTTCACCAGCTCCAATTAACAAAATTTCTTTTGATTTTAAATCATCGATATTTTCTTCAGCAAGTTTTACTGCCATAGAGCCAAGAGAAACTCCCCCTTTACTGATTCCTGTAGAGTTTCTAATTCTAGTACCTACATGTATCGCTTTGTCAAACAAGGTGTTGAGATGTTGGCCTGAGGCTTTTCTTTCTCTTGCAGCTGTGATGGAATCTTTTACCTGTCCAAGTATTTGCTCTTCACCAATTACCATAGAGTCAAGACCTGAAGTTAATTTCAACAAGTGATGAAAGACTTCTTTATTTTCACTTAGTTCTAGATTTTCCTTGAATGCATTTTCTTCTAAACCTGTAAGAGAAGCCCATGTTTTTTTGATTTTTTCAACATTGCATTCTTTTCCAGTCCCAAATAGTTCTACTCTATTACAAGTCTGAACAATAACACATTCTTCTAATCCTGAATGTTCTTTAAACTCTGAATATGCACTTTCTAAATCGCGAAAAGTAAATCTTTCTAAAACATGAATTGGCGAATTACGAAAAGTTACTTTGGCATTAACAATTTTTCGAGTCATTTCCATTCCTCCAGCATTAACATCGCCCGCTTTTGTGCTTTTTTAGGTTCGTCGTCTTTTATTAACTGTTTAATACGTTTATCATTCAAAATAGTGTACAGGAATTTTTTTCGTTCTTTCGGAGTTGAAATTTTACTCTTTGCAACTTTTCTTGCAATCCCTTGAAGTTTAATCTGGTAAATGTCATCTTTGTTTACAATTTTTTTGAAAACTTTTTCAGCTTGTAATTTTATTTTACGAGCCATGGCAGGACTTCGTCCCCCTGTAGATATTGCAATTTGAACTGTATCTTCAATATTGATTACTGATGGATGGGCAAAGTCACTTACGTCAGGATCATCGGAGGCATAAGCCATACAGCCCATTTTTTTTGCATAATCTACAATTTTACGATTAAGCTTTCTATCATCTGTTGTAGCCATTACAAGAAATGGCTTATAGTTTGAAAGAACATTCGCGTTATTTAGTTTAATTTTTTTATATTCAATTTTCTTTTTTGAAACAAAATTTTTGATTTGTGTATTAACCTTATCACTCAGAACAAGGATTTCACAGTTTTGTGTTAATAATGCATTAATTTTTTTCAAAGCTTCTGCTCCGCCTCCTACAACAATAACCAGTCCACCTTTTAGGTCAAGGTCTACAATCATGATTCTGAACATTCGATTTTCTATTTATAATTATTAGCAGAATTTTGATTTTCTAAATTACGTTTAATTATGAGTTTAGAAAGTGCATTCTCATGGATGATCTAGATAAACAAATTCTAAATGAAATTCAATGGACATTTCCACTAGTATCTCAACCATTCCATGAAATTGCAAAAAAATTTGATATTTCCACAGAAGCGGTAAAAGAAAGACTCAAAAATCTAAAGAAAACTGGGATCTTAAGGCAGCTTAGTGCAATTTTTGATACTAGAAAATTAGGTTACAAAAGTTCTCTTGTAGCAATGGAAATTGAACCAGACAAACTAGAGTACATAGCAAGTCAAATTAATCGTCATCCTGGGGTAAGTCATAATTATGAGCGAGAACATCAGTTTAATCTTTGGTTTACTTTGGCCACTCCGCCAGGAACCGATTTAAAAACCGAAGTTGACAAGTTCAAAAAACTTCCAGGAATTTTAAAAATTAGAATGCTTCCAACAATTAAACTATTCAAAATTGGCGTTAAACTTGAAATGGTTGAGGATAAAAAACAAGAAGTAAAACCTAGTGAAGAAAAGAAAAAAATTCTTGATGTCAAGTTTGTTCCTACTGAAGAAGACAAAGAATTCATCAGAGAGTTACAAAAAGATCTAGCAATTACTGATAAACCATTTTTGAAAGCAGCACAAAAGCTTGGAATGTCAGAAGATCAAATTTTTGAAAAACTAAAACACTACGAAGAAATCGGCGTAATGCGAAGATATGCTGCCATCCTAAGACATAGAGATGTTGGTTTTGTAGCAAATGGAATGATAGTTTGGAAGGTTCCTGAACAAAGAATTATTGAGGTTGGAGAAAAATTAGGAGCATTCCCACAAGTAAGTCACTGCTATCAAAGACCTGTTTATCCAGATTGGCCTTACAACGTTTTCTCTATGATTCACTGTAAAAGTCAAGAGGAGGCTTCTGACATGGCAAAAGAAATTCAAAACCAAATCAATGTAGATGAATACAAGATTTTGTTTAGTGCAAAAGAGTTCAAAAAGACACGAGTAGAATATTTTGTAGAACAAAACTTTAGTTTAGAAGAAACAATTCCAGCCTAAATTACAGTTCGTTATCATCATGCCCTACTACATGTGTAGGGCAAAAGTAAGCATCATTCATGTTACAATAGTATAGTGAATCATTTCCACACTCCTTGCAAGGTGGCTTTGTGTCATTTTCTGAAAGTTTTGTGTGATACATCTTGGTTTTGTGAGAAATTTGACCGTCTTTGTAAATTCTAGTAAAATTAGTAAAATATGCTATATCATCAGCACTTAGATTGACATTATTCTGAATTTTCTTGATTAATGATTCCCATTTATCATATTTCCCAATTTTTGCTAGCTTTAACCTCTCTATGATTTCAACTGTTTTTTTAGAATCCATTGGTTCTTGCATTCAAAACAACTATTGTACAGTTGCTTTTAGCTCATAAGGCGGCCAAGTATTATACAAATCATCAATTTCTTTCATGTCTGAAGAATTGATGTAATTTCCATCTGACATTGAAGCAAACTGCTCAATTTCTTCTTCACTAATTACCGTTGGAAACACTGATGCAATTCCTTGTTTTGATAAAATGAATTTTATTGCAAGTTCTGTAATAGTCAAATCATTTCTTTCAGCTATTGGACGTAGCTGTTCTACTTTTTTAATTGCTGCACGTATCCATTCACCTTTTCTGACAGAGCGATGATCTTTTTCATCAATCTTTGTATTTTCATCTACTTTACCAGTAAGAATTCCAGATGCGTCAGGAACACGAACAAGAATTCCAACATTCTTTTTGACAGCATTATCTAATAGTTCATTTCCAGGAGTCTGCTCTAAAATGTTGTAAACCGTTTGAACTGCACTAATATTGTCACGGTTCATTGCATCCATTCCCTCCTGTGTCCACCCAATGGCAGGACCAAGAGCTATTTGGCAGGCTTTGATTTTTCCTTGTTCAATTAATTTATCAAAAGTTTGAAAAATCACATCATCGTGAATGTGGCGCAGTTTCGGATTGTGTAATCCATAAACATCAACATGATCAGTTTGTAATCTTTCTAAACTATTTTTTAATGCGTTATTTGTAAATTCGGGATCAAAATACTGCGGTAATTCATTATGACCAATTTGTCCTACATTTGAAAAATCATAACCATATTTTGTTGAAAGAACAATTTCATCACGCATCCCTTTGAATACTTCCCCAATTAGCTTCTCACTTTTTCCTTTCCCGTACATATCAGCTGTTTCAAACAAGTTAATTCCAACATCATAGGCCTTTTTTAACATCCTTATTGCTTCATCTTCTTCAATCTTTTTTCCCCACCAAGCAAGTGCGATTGACCAAGCACCAAATCCTATTTCAGAAACTTTGATTCCACTTTTGCCTAAAGTTTTGTATTTTAATTTACAACACTCCTAAATTTTTCTAATTTTGAATTGATTTGTTCATCGCTCAAAACTGGTGTCCCTGCTGGAATTTCTTCATTTATGTTTATCCAAGATTTGCAACCTTGATATTCTGATTTTATTGGAATTTTATGTTTAGGGATTTTGAAAACTCGAAGAAAAATAGCCTTTAACGGTTTTTCAGGCATCCAGTTTCTTCTTTCTTTAATATAGGATTCACTCCAAATATGAAAATCAGATAATGCGTTAATTTTTTCATCAGATGAAATATCTACTTCGTCTAAAACTTCGGCATAAGATGTAATGATGTTAGAACTATTTTCTGGTTGTTCGTTCTTCACTTCTTCTAAATATTTTTGATAATCTGGCTTTATGTTTTTGAAATCTTGATGTTCAAAAGTTGGAAATAAAAGAAATTTTTTCGCTTCAATTTTAAATCCTGAGTCTGTTTCTAAAATTCCACCCTTTCTTAAAATGACTGTTTGGTTACCATTCTCTAAAGCCTTTACAACAGTGGCCCATTCTTTTAGTCCATTCACTAACCTAAACTCGTAATTAGAGGAATAATATCCTTTTTGACACACACAATCATTGGTGTATCTACCTTAACATAGGCTGAAACTTTAGTTTCTCTCAAATCCATAATTAGATTTTGAAAGTCTCGAAGATCATCTGTTTCAAATGCTAACATGAAATCTTGATCATCAATTCCAAATGAATAGGTCGTGTTTAGAATTATTCCTGGGTATTTTTGGCTGACATTGATGTGTTCTTCCATCATTTGTTGTCTTTGCTGTCTTGGTAACAAATACCACTCTCGAGTTTTTGTAAATGGATATACTACAACATACTGTTTTGGTTCGGTACCATCAACAAAGGATAGTGTTAATCCCTTTTTTGCATAAATTGATGACCTTGTACAAGAAAGATACACTTGTGCTGGTGTGATATATTTTCCAATGACTGTAAGGTAAAGTTTTGATATCACATTTTGAATTTCGTCGACTGATTTGGCAGCAAACCAAAACAAAAAGTCAGCATCATCACGTAATCCTAAAGTTGAATATGATCTAAATTTTATACCTGAATTTCGAATTATATTTTCTACTTCTCTAGCAGATTCTTCTTTAGCTAAATCTGCCATCCATCTCCACTTTGAATCTATTTTGAAGAATGAAAAATTAAAGAAATATTGTCCATCGTCAGCGTTTTCCATGCCATCCACAATATTTTAGACCCTATTTAAACAAAAAACAATTTTTGAAAGTTATGATTTTTTTTAAGCTTGACCTTTTACTATCCAATCATAGCCTCTCTTTTCTAATTCATCTGCAAGAGATGCATCGCCAGTTTTTAGAATTTTACCGTTAGCAAAAACATGTACAAAATCTAATTTCTTTAAGAATTTCAAAATTCTTGCATAATGTGTAATTAAAATTACGGTTGCATCTTTTGTTGAAACTTCACTAATTGCTTTTGCAACTGATTGTACAGCATCAATGTCTAGTCCTGAATCAGGTTCATCAAGAATTGAAATCGTTGGTTTTAAAACTGCCATTTGTAAAACTTCAGAACGTTTCTTTTCTCCACCTGAAAATCCTTCATTCAGATATCTTGATAAAAATTCATCTGACAAACCAACTTGCTTAAGATTATCTTTTAGATATTTTTGAAATTCTCTTACGGTGATGAAAACTTCACGATCTTTACCTTGTAGTGCTTTGCTTAGTGCATTGTAAGATGTTCTCAGAAAATGTGAATAACCAACACCAGAAACCTCTGTAGGATATTGAAAACCTAAGAACAATCCTTTTTTTGCCCTTTGATCAGCTTTAAGTTTCAAAATGCTCTCTCCATCAAGCAAAATGTCTCCTTTTGTGACTTCATACTTTGGATGTCCTAAGAGTGTGTAAGCTAGTGTACTTTTACCAGAACCATTTGGTCCCATAATTGCATGAACTTGACCTGGACCTGTCTTTAGATTAACTCCTTTGAGAATTTCTTTTCCTTCTCTTGTTACATGCAAGTCTTTGATTTCAAGTACTGTCATAAATTAAATGGAATTTTTTTCTATATATAACACAGACGAATTTTAGCTAATCCTAATCAGTCACATTCTAGAAAATTAGAATAATAAATAGAAAAAAGGGGGTGGATTAGATTTTGGCAAGTGTTGGTCTCAGTGTCACCTTGAGTTGGTAACTGGTTAGAATCTCTTTGCATCGATTACGAATTGTGACCTCAGTCACGCCTGCAATACTTGATACATCTCGCTGAAGCACGTTTTGTCCTAAGAGTACAGAGGCAACATACAGATATGCAGCAGCAATGCCATTTGGAGCCTTTCCATCAGCAATGCTATTGTTTTTGGTTTTTTCAGCAATTTCTAATGCCAGTCTTTCAACTCTGACATCTGTTTTTGATAGATTGGCAATCTTTGAGATGTACTTGTCCATTGTGATAATGGGTGCAGTGAAACTTCCCATCTCCATTACCATTGTTCTATAATATCTTGCTGCAAGTTTTACTTTTGCTTTAACTTCTTTTTGTGCACAAAGTCCTTGACAAATTTCATCAAGTGATCGTACTACATCACATTGTTTGCATGCCATGTAGATTGTAGCTGCAGAAATACTAGCAACTGATTTTCCTTTCACATCCATTTTATCATCCAAATTTCTGTAAATCATGGATGCAGTTTCTAAAACATTCTTTGTAAGAGAAAGACTATTACACGCTTCACCAATTTTTGCAAGAACGTTTGCAAGTCTTCTTTCTCTTGGAGAGGAAACTCTAACTCTTTGTTGCCATTTCCTGAGATTATGCATTTGGTTTGCAATCTCTGTGTTGATTGATTTTCCACTAAAGTCCTTTGTACTCATGGAAATCTCTGTTGTTATTCCCAAATCATGTTGAGAATAAGTTGTTTGGCCTGTTGCTCTAGCTAATTTCATTTTTTCTTCTAGACTTGAGCCTTTTGATTCTGGACCATAATCTGCCATTTGATCTGCTACGACAACGCCGCAACCAGAGCAAATTATTTCCCCATTCTGAACATCATCTATGAGTGAAGATTGACATTCAGGACAGGATTGGGTTTCTAGTGTATTCATTTTCTTTTTCTCCTAAATTTTTTTTGTTTTTTTGCAGGAGAATGTTCAATTGCGAAAACTTTCTTGCCAGTGAATTTTTTAATATTGTTTGTAAGCGGTGCCGCAGAAGCATATGGTTTTTTAACTGGTCCAATCAGTTCCATAACTTTTGCAATCTTGCTACTTTTTTCGTCGCAGAGAATTTGACCTTCATCAACTAACTTTGTAAGTTGGACAATTACTCTGCCACTTTTGGCCAGATGCATTACTTCGCCTACCTCCTGCAATTAATTTTAAAATTAAATTATTGTTATCATAGACTTCTGTCAACTTTACTTTAGCTCAAAGCTATATTCGATCTTATTTCGATTGTTTTTTACGTTTAGAAACTAGTTTTTCAGAAATCTTGTTGAGAATTTTTGTTTTTGTCAAAGAATCTTTTGGTAATACAACATAACCAGACCTGACAAATGATCTTCTTGGAAATCTTACTTTTTCAGATGATTCAGCTATTTCATATCCTGCAGCTTTTGTTGCATCAATTAATTCTTTGAGTGATGGATCAAAAATGCATTTTTCTTTATCTAATCTTCTTCCTTTGTTTCTTGGTAGGGTTTTGTTGAAATAATCCAACCAGATTACGACATGCTCGTAATCTTTCATTTTATCACTTTACTAGAATTGCGTTAACGACCCCGTCTTGTCCAGGCCGCGAAATAACTCTACACTTTCCTTCTTGTGTTTCAAGTATCGCGCCTTTTGTTATGACACCACGACGTTGATAGTCGTTGTTAGTTGGATTTTCTAAAACCTTGATAATTTTTGTTTTTTTAACTTTTGAATTTGGAGCTGATAAATTAACAAAATCAATTGTTTTTAATCCTGTTTTTTGATTTTTTCCGCGAACTTTTCTTGTCACAGTTTCTTGTGGAGCAGCTAGAGCTTCATTTGGATATCTATCCATTTCATATTTTCTTCTAACACGTAGTGGATGTCTTCGCCCTCCAGTTAATTTGCTTGTTGCCAAGTTTTCTACGGATTTTCTCACGGTACCCTTTTAATCCACTCTAATTTATATAAAACGCTAGTTTTTGCTTTGAAAAAGTAATTTTGTGATTTTTAGAAAATTAAGCTGTTGCTGGAGGAGAATTTGCTACAGGCGGTTGTGTAGTTTTTCTTACTTTCTTGAATAATTTTTGTTTTAGAGTATCTGAATCTCCTTGAATACCAAAATACTTTTGAAATTTTTCTGTTGTAGAATAAATTCTTAATCTACCAACATTTTGATGTGAAACAAAATCTAACTGTCTCAGTTCTTTTAGATGTGCATAAACTCCACTGCCACGAATTTCAAGTAATTGCTTTGATGAAATTGGTTGCATGTAAGCAATGTATGACAAAGTTTTCAAAGTAGCTTTTGGCAAAATTGGTTTTGATGCATATCTTCTGATCACAGAACTATATTCAGGTTTTAGTTGAAAGACATAGTTGCCATCGGGCAGAGTTACAATTTCGATAGCTTTGAAAGCCGATTTTGTCTTTTTCATCAAATTTGTAAGTAAAGTGAGCGTTTTTGTCCTGGATTCTGTGCCTGAGGCCCTGATAATCTCTTCTACTGTTAATGGTCTGCCTGCAGAATATAGTGCCGCCTCAATATTTGCTGTCGCCTCATCTTCATTTTCAGCTCTGACCATGAATCAAAAACACCATTGAAATCTACTTAAAAGAAACCTTTCTCCATCTTTGATCAGCTCGTTAATTTTCATTTAACAAGATAATTTTGATATCATCATTTTCCTGTTCAAGGTGAACCTTTTCGTCTC
Organism: Nitrososphaerota archaeon; assembly: GCA_022567895.1. Taxonomy (GTDB): domain Archaea; phylum Thermoproteota; class Nitrososphaeria; order Nitrososphaerales; family Nitrosopumilaceae; genus DRGT01. The sequence goes on along the minus strand of JADFGC010000012.1, from coordinate 2,679 downwards.
TAGCCAGATACAAAACAGCAAAAAAGCACCTGATTGCATCAATAGGATCTAAATCTGAGATTATGTTTTGTAATAAACCAGAACCCGTAGACTTAATTTTTTTTACTATCAAATCTTCGTACTTGCCAATGATGTTTTCAAGAGAAGTAAAGTATTCATCAAAGTTAGGAGCCTCGACTGGCTCAAATCTCATTTGATTTCCTCGTCTAGAGCGAGGGTTTGCAATAGTGCCAATTAGATTTTCTAATAAAGTCAATAACTCATCCAAAGAAACAGGATATGTTGATTCATGTCTGTATGGGATATCAATTAAATCAATATCTAAATCAGTTCGTTGAGTAAGTGGCTTTTTTTCCATAGCAGCTTTTTGAAGTGCAAAAATACTCTCTACTTTCATTCGATAAATTAATGACGAAGAAAGTGCTGCCATCCCCGCCACTCTCAAATCCTTCTTACCCGTCTTTTCTAGAATCTTTTTCAAAATGTCTAAAATTCGAATTAAATCAATTTCCCAAATGTCTTTTTTGCTTATGCTAGCTGGATCAAATAGAATGTTTACTGGTTCCTGTGACAAACCAATCGATTCATCCTCAGTCATGAAGAAAATCTAATTCAATTCCATAATATCTAAAGGCTCTATTTTTTTCCTGTTCTCTGTCAACTCTTATATTATTAATAAAAAATCACTACCGCATTGAAAGCAGCCAGAATAGTTGAGCCAAATAAACCACTTGAAGTATCTGAATTAGAAACCCCAAAACCAAGTGGAAATGAAGTCATAGTAAAGGTAAAGGCAGCTGGGGTTTGTCATAGCGATTTACACCTATGGGAAGGTGGATATGACATGGGCGATGGAACATTTTTGAAAGTAACAGATAGGGGTGTAAAGTATCCTGTAACCCCGGGGCATGAAATAGCAGGCACTGTGTCAGACGTAGGTAATGACGTCAAGGGCGTATCAGTAGGTGATGATGTCCTTGTTTATCCTTGGATAGGTGAAGGTGAATGTCCCGCATGTAAAGCTGGAAATGAAAATCTTTGTGATGCACCAAAATCAATTGGTCTTTTTCAAGATGGAGGATATGCTGAAAATGTCAAAGTTCCACATTACAAATATCTAGCAAAAATTTCTGGACTTGATTTAGATGCAGCAACATCACTTGCATGTTCAGGACTTACTGCATACAATGCTGTCAAAAAAGCAAATGCAAATTCACCTGAATATTTAGTAATAATTGGGGCTGGTGGTTTAGGATTGATAGCAATTCAACTTGCAAAAGCAATAACAAAAGCCAAAATTATCTGCGTTGATATGGATGATAAAAAATTTGAAACCGCAAAAAAGATGGGTGCAGATTTTGTTGTAAATACTAATGTAATTGGGTCTATATCTACTGGAACTGGTGGTCCAGTCGAAAAAATAATTTCTATTTGTAATGGCAAAGGAGCTGACAGTGTTATCGACTTTGTAAACGCTCCTCAAACTGTGAAGACGGCACTGGCAGTTTTACGAAAAAGAGGAAATCTAGTACTTGTTGGACTTTTTGGCGGATCTATCAATATATCATTAGTAACAATTCCACTCAAATCACTTACTATTCAGGGTGCTTATACTGGTAACTACAATGACATGGTTGAATTGATCGACTTAGCAAAAAAAGGTGTAATAAAACCAGTCATATCAAAAAGATATTCTATTGATGAAGCAAATGAAGCACTTGAAAATCTTAAAGCCCGAAAAATTATCGGCCGTGCAGTAATCAACCCTTAAGCGTTTCAAAAATGAGTTGTTGATTCAAAAAGAACTACAATAAAATAATATAAAACAAATTTTTTATTCAATACTATGGCTGATCTAAAAAAACAAGATTATAACTTGGCTTTTACTCATTTAAAAAATAATCAAAATATTTCTGCTCATAACCTATTCATCAATTTGGCAGAATTCCAAAAAAAATCAGATAGTATCAAAGCTGCAATTCTTTATCTTCTTGCAGGAGAATGCAAAACAAAACAGGGAAAAGAAAATAATGATGAACTGCTAGAGGCTGGAAAATTATTTTTAGACTTTGGAAAAAAAGATAACAGTTTCAAAGCAAAAGGCGCTTACCTTTGCGCATCAAAATGTTTCCTAAAAGTTGGAGAATATGATGATGCAAAAAAAGCCTTTGATCAATCAAAAGAATTTCATATTTCAGATATTGAAATTTCACGACCAATTGTAATTATTGAAGATGCTAAGGCAATTGTTCTAAAATTGCAAAATTATCTAGATAATCTAGGATACAAAGACTATATCTCCTTCCAAACTGGAAAAGAAGGTATTAGCAGTTGTAAAAAGCTAATTCAAGATTCTAAAAATCCTATTGTATTGCTTGATATGGGTTTACCAGATATGCAAGGAGATACAGTTGCATCACAACTATTAGAAGAAAAACTTGATTTGCAAATAATTCTTATCACTGCAGATGAAAAAACCTCAAAAAGAGTTAGTGAAACAATTAGCTCAGGAGTAGCTGCATTTATTCAAAAACCATTTACTATTAATGATCTAAAAAATGCACTTGCTGTTGCTGAAAAAGAATATTCTTTATCACAATAATTTCAGGACGCTTTACGTCCTTATTATTATACAAAACCTAACGAATTTATCGACAAAGAATAAAAAGGCAAAGCCCC
>JADFGC010000064.1:0-6185 GCA_022567895.1 Nitrososphaerota archaeon | reverse complement strand
CTCATATGTTGAAGATATTTCGGGAGCAGAACTTCTTAGGGGAAATATTGAAGATGAATCAATTGTTGATGAAATTTTTGAATATTTTGAAAGAAAAGTAAATGCTGTAATTTGTGATATGTCTCCAAATGTTATTGGAAATTGGTCTGTGGATCATGCAAAACAAATCTCTCTAAATTATTCCTGTGCTAAAATTATGCATCAGGTTTTGACATACAAAGGAAACGCCTTGTTTAAGGTTTTTGATGGAGAATTTTCAAATGAATTTAGAGATTTTCTAAAGAAAAAATTTGCTAAAATCATGACAACAAAACCAAAGGCTAGTAGAAAACAAAGCAGCGAACTCTATTACGTGGGTCTAGGCTATAGGGGCTAGGTAGAAAAAATTTCTAAAATTTGATCTATTCTAGCATTCGTTCTAAATCCTGTTGGATTTAGTGATGTTGGGCTAGCTACAAAACCATTTGATTCAAGTTTTGAAATTGCCCTATCTAATCTTAATGGTGAAACTTTCATTTTTGAAGCAATTTCATCCAAAGTAAAATAAGTACCAGGTTTTTCTGATTCTAAGATAGATTTTGAAATTACTTTTTCACAATTTTTATCCACTATATAATTAGGAATTTCATCTTTTATTGTTTCTAAAAATTGTTTTTCAAAAAGTTGTCCAATCCACAATGGTCCAGCTAAATCTACACTTCCATTGCAAATTTCACAAGACTTTTCTTGTTCATTAATCACTTTTCTATTTCCACAAGTTTTGCAATGTAAAATGTAACCAATATTTTCATTTTGATCTGGTCTATTTAGAATTCTTACATATGTTCTATAGTAATGTAAATCGCTTTCAACAAATAATGGGATTATCTCAATGTCCAATCTAGCAGCAATTACTCTGATACATCCAAGAATCAGTCTTATTGCAATTTCATTAGAATATTCAGTTTTTACTGGAACTCCGCCATATCGTCTTTTACACGCATCTCGGAACAAACCATGAAGAACTTGAAGATCAGTAGCCGTAGTTGATAATATTCCACCATGCATTGTAGCCCTAATTCCACAGTCAATATACTTAGCTGGAGAACCAAATGGATCAATATCTACAATAGTTCCTCTTTCTCCTTTTTTTGAAAATGTACTAAAAAACCTACACACTTCATTTTCAGAAGTCTGAAAATTTTGTAAATTATTTAGAGAAGCTGATTTTTTTGCAAGCTCTAATGCCTTTGGATTCAAATCATTAACAATTACTTGTTCTACATTTGATAATTCATTAGCTACTCGTATTCCTCTTGCTCCTATGCCAGATAACCCTTCAAGAAAAATTTTTGGTCCATCAAAATTTTTTAAAAAAGCAGAATAAGCAATAATTGAAAAGTCTCTGTTTAATTTTGCTTTTGGATTAAAGAAGGCGGGATCTTTTGGTGGAACTTTTTCATTTATGGAGCCAGCTGGTACAAGGAATCTCGTTTTTCCTTCTATTATTTCAAGAAATTCCGCAGTTTGCAATTCTAGTTCTTAATTTTCTTACACCTATAATGGTTTAATATCACAGAATTTGAGAATTCTCGTGCAAGTTTGTGGGGTAGATGAAGCAGGTAGAGGTTCATTAGTTGGCCCACTTGTAATTGCTGGAGTTTCTATAAATAAAACAAAAATTCGACAACTTCGTTCTATGGGAATAAAAGATTCTAAAAAATTAACGCCTTTGCAACGGGAAAAATTATACAAAAAGATAATCAAGTTTGTTGATGATTATTATGTTGCAAAAATTAATCCTAGCACAATAGACAAAAGCGTTTCTAAACACGAACTTAATAATTTAGAAGCAAAATACATGGCCAAGGTTATTTCAAAACTGAATCCAAACATTTCCTATGTAGATTCTTGTGATGTCAATCCTTCCAGATTTGGTAAGACAATTTCAAAGCTTTCAAAAAAAAATAAAATTAAATCATATCATCATGCTGACAGTAGATTTGTCATAGTTTCAGCTGCTTCAATTATAGCTAAAGTAAACCGAGATAGAGCAATTAAAAAAATTCGAAAAAATCACGACGTAGGAAGTGGTTATCCGTCAGACGCAAAAACCATAAGATTTGTAAAAAAATACATTTCTACTAGGAATGAAATTCCTAGTTTTGTTCGCTCAAGTTGGAAGCCTGTTCAAACTATGTTAAATAAAAACTAGTTCTCTAGATACTTTGCAATTACCATTGCATGGTCTTTGTCATATGGATGAAGATCAATCTGCTGAATGATTTCAAAACTTTGCAATTTTTTTAATTCATTTTTAATAATTTTTCTCGGTGGTTGCGTTACATCTATACTTCTTGTTTTAATAACCAAAAAGAGATACCCATTGTTTTTTAGATATGACTTGCAATTTGAAATTGCAATTTCAGTTTGATCAGGTTGTGCAATATCCGAATAAACAATATCTACTTTATCATATACTGAAAAGTAATCTTTAGGTTGTCTTGCATCTTGAATAATGGGAATAATATTTTTTCTGTGAGATGCTACTCTGTCTAAGAAATCTCTTGCAACTCTACTTGAATGCTCTACTCCAAAAATCATTCCCTTTGGACCAACAATATCAGAAATATGACTAACAGTTGTACCCGTTGAAACTCCAAGGTATAGCACACTTGAATTTTCTTTGAAAGGAAAATCCTCCAAACCATTCATTATTACAGCAGCTAATTTACTTCTGAATGGATCCCATAATCTGTATTCTATTCCTTTTTTTGTAACTAATTTTTCCTTGTAAACCTGGTTTCCAGGAACCAAGTTTTCTGTTGCAAGCTTTTTTTCGCCTTCTGATTTAACCCAAAAAAAATTTTCTTTATCTTCTTCCAAATCTCTTTCTCTTTTTACCCTTCATTTTGGATTTTTTCTTTTTTCCTTTTGATTTGAAATCCCCTTTTGATCTAAAATCTCTCTCAGAACGGAAATCTCTATTAGAACGGAAATCTCTAGGCCTTTCATCTTTTTTAGATTCTCTTGGAACAGGATTTTTGTATTTTTTACTAATTTCTTCTACTCTGATATTTAGCTTTTCAAGTAAAGTATTGTTTAATTTTCCATCAAAGACATCCACTCTTGAAGCAATTGCTGCTTTGGCTGCTACAGCTCTTGCAATTTTTCCTCTTTGCCATCTTGGTGCAGCGTGAACCATTGCATGTTGAAACAATAATCCATGTTTTGGCGGTTGTGAGCCAGTCTTCAGAGACCTGAAAAGCGCTTTTTCAGCTCCTAATACTTGAATTGTACTTGCCGGCATTATAGCGAGTCTTTTCATGCTTCCAGCTCTTGCTAAAATTCTAGCACCAACTGCTGTTCCAAGAATTGCTGCTAGATTTGGAGCAACTTGAGCCATTTGGGTTTGAACGTGCTCTTCTAATTTTTTTCTAAGCTCATTTAGTTCAAGAATTTGTTTTGCTAATGACTGCACTATTACCAAATTTTCTGGAGAAATGTCTCCTCCTCTACTCTTCTTTGCAATAACTGAAAGCATTTCTACTTTAGAGTCTGGAAAACCAGCATCTTCATACACTTTTTCTGAGAGATTTTCTCTTTTTCCTGCAAGAACAATCTGTGAATAACCTAAGATGCTATCAATCACATTATCTAGTTCTGGAAAGTGTAATCCATACCACTCTCTTAGTCTAGAACTTATTCCGTTTATGATACGATCTATTTCATCTAATGAATTGATTGATTGTATAATGTGAAGGTCTGGACTTTCTGAGACCTCAGCAACCTTTGAGGAGGAAAGCTGCATAGCAAAATCACGCAATTTTGTCATTGCATCAGAAGGATCTTTTGCAAAACCTGCTTCAATCAAAAATTTTGGTTTTGAGGTTTGAATTTTTTCCATATCCTCATTGCTCATTAATTGCACATCGATTGAATTTCGTTTTAAAATGCCATAAAGAGAATTATTGTTAGTTTCTATCACTGTTGCAATTTCTGAAAGATAATCAACAAGCTCTGAAACTTTCGCTTTACCATCTTTTATTGAAATGTAATCACTTACAGGATCTGAAAACGAAAAAGCTTTCAAACATTTTTGGTCTTCAAAGACTCCAACCCCTAACTCTGTTAAAATTACAGAATACATGACCAGATGACTTCATTTAACTCCATTAAAAAACGTACCAACAGCAGATGAGAACTAACTGTTATATTCGAAAGTTAGTTTAGGTTTGAGAGTGGCAGCAAACATCTCTACAAAAATTGGTTCCCTTAGTCTTGAAAGACCTACAATCCTTGCTTCTGGAATTTTAGGTATTTCACTAGATGTTTTTAATCGAATTTACAAGGCAGGTGCAGGAGCAGTTGTAACAAAATCTCTTAGTAAAGAACCATGGGATGGATATGCAAATCCTACAATCTTTAGTGTAAAAGGTGGTGGCTGGCTAAACGCAGTTGGATTATCAAACCCAGGAGCTGAAAACTTTGCAAAAATGATAGAGCCAAACAAAGATGTTCCAATAATTGTAAGTCTAGTTGGTTCAATTGAGGATGATTTTGAATTTATGATTAAACAGTTTGAGAATTGTAAAGTTGCCGCTTTTGAATTGAATTTGTCTTGTCCACACGTAGCCAAGGTTGGATTGGAGGTAGGAGATGACACTGAGCTAGTAGGTAAAATTGTAAAAACAGTCAAAGCTGAAACACGGGCGCCTGTTTTTGCAAAAGTTGGTTTAGGTACAACAGATTACTTGGAAACTGTAAGTGCAGCAGTTGAAGCTGGAGCAGATGGAATTACTGCAATTAACACACTTCGAGCAATGGCAATTGATGTTGAAACGGAACGACCAATTCTTAGCAACAAAATTGGTGGATTATCAGGAACTCCAATAAAGCCCATTGCTGTTAGATGCGTTTACGAAATTTCATCCAAATTTAATATTCCAATTATTGGTTGCGGCGGAATATCTACATGGGAAGATGCAGTTGAATTTATTCTTGCGGGATCTTCTGCTGTTCAAATTGGTAGTGCAGTTGGCGAGAACTGGATTCAGGTTTTCGATGAAATAAACAATGGAATTAGTAAATACATGGAGAAAAAAGGATTTTCAAAAATTGAGGATATGATTGGTCGTGCAAAGAAATCATAATCATCCAACAATTTGTAAAATAGAAAAAGTAATTGATGAAACACCTACAGTTAGAACTTTGGTCTTTTCTGACGAGGTCATGCCAAATATTTTGCCAGGACAATTTGCAATGGTTTGGGTTCCTGGAGTAAACGAATTACCAATGAGTGTTATGATTTCAGAAGAGCAAGGAAAAGCAGCATTTACAATTAGAAAATTAGGTGAGGCTTCAACAGGTCTTTACAATGTAAGTGTTGGTCAAAACATTGGGGTTAGAGGACCTTATGGAAATTCATTTGATATCAAAGAAGGAAAATTATTGCTTGTGGGGGGTGGTACTGGACTTGTTCCATTGATGCGATTAATTACTTTTACAAAATCTTCAGATGACGTTACAGTTCTCATTGGCGCAAAAACAAAACAAGAGGTTTTCTTTGAGGACTTTGCAAATAGACTTTTAGAAAAAAATTCACACAAAGTTATTGTGGCAACAGAAGATGGTTCTTACGGGGAAAAAGGCCTTGTAACTGACCTAGTTGAAAAAATTACTAGTGAGACAAAATTTGATGCTGTGTATACTTGTGGCCCAGAAATAATGATGTACAAAACTGTTCAGATGTCTAACAGTAAAGGAATTTTTGTCCAGGCAAGTCTTGAAAGAATGATGAAATGCGGAGTAGGAATTTGTGGAAGTTGTTGTATAGGTGAAGATTTGGTGTGTCGTGATGGAACAGTATTTGAAGGAGATCACTTATTATCTAACAAAGAATTTGGGCACAATTTTAGAACCAAGGCTGGAGTTTTAGAAAATTACTAGGTTCAAGCCAGCAAGGTTTAAAATAAATCACTCATCAAAGCCGTTCAAGGGAAAATGGGTCATCCAAAGATCGTTTTAACAGCAGATAGGACACTTATGTCGCCATATAGACAACTGTCTTTAGCGACATTCTTTGGCTGTGCACCAGCTCTTGATCCAAACAGAAAACACAGCAGTATTTGGTACAAACTTTTAAAAAATCAAGTTACTCCGAAAATTCTTTTTGATTTTATTTGTAATTACACTGAGCATGTTAA
>JADFGC010000063.1:0-6462 GCA_022567895.1 Nitrososphaerota archaeon | reverse complement strand
TGGAGACATATCACAAATTACAGCATTTACTTTTCTTTCAAAATATTCAAAAATTTCATCAACAATTGATTCATCTTCAATATTTCCCCTAAGAAGTTCTGCTCCCGAAATATCTTCAACATATGAGGAATCTACACCCATCACTTTTCCTTGGTTTCCTGTAACCTGTACGGCTACCTGCATCCAACCACCAGGTGCACATCCTAAATCAAGAACAAAAAACCCAGGGCCAATAATTCGATAGGCTTTGTTTAGCTCTTTTAGTTTGTATGCAGATCTGCTACGAAATCCTTCTTCATGAGCAAGTTTTCTATAATGATCTCTTCTTGCATCTATTAATTTCATTGTTTCATCCTTAATTGTGAAGTACCTGTTGTAACCCATTCCTCAATCCACACACATGTTCGAGGGCTGATTTCACCTTCTAATGTACATTTTTGTACTACTGGACAGATTAGACATGGTGCATTTTCAATAGATGTTGTACTAATGGGTGTTTTCTTTAAGATTAGTTTGTAGGTCCACCGTCCTTTTTCTAGAATTTTTTCTCTTGTAATATTTCCCATTCTTTCTAATTTTAATGCAAGCCTAGAACCATCTCTGCTTGAAAGTTTGAGTTTTTTCCATAATTCACTTTGAATCATTCCACTAGATTCACGTTCAACAAGAATGTCACATACTCTGTGTGTAAGCTTTTCCATATCGACTTTTTCAATTTTGAAATTCTCAATTTCTTTATCAGAAAGTTGTTCTTCTAATTGTTCTTCAAGAGTTTTTTCTTCTTCCTTTTTTTCTTCTTTTGTTTTCTTTTTCTCTACTATATTTTTAACTTCAGCTTTTTTCTTTTCTTTTTTCTCAGCTTTTTTTGTTTTCTTTTTCTCTACTATATTTTTAACTTCAGCTTTTTTCTCAGCTTTTTTTGTTTTCTTTTTCTCTACTATATTTTTAACTTCAGCTTTTTTCTTTTCTTTTTTCTCTGTTTTTTTTGTTTTCTTGTCCTCTACTTTCTTTTTTACTTCAGGTTTTTTCTTTTCTTTTTTCTCAGCTTTTTTTGTTTTAGTTTTTTTGTCCATTTTCTTTTTCTTATCTTTGAGTGCGTTTAGCTCAGCTCTTAGCTCTTCTATTTTTGAAACTGCATCATTATTTTTTTCCATTAACTCACCAATAATTCAGAATATCTTCTTTCACCGATCGTTTTGATTTCAATATATAACAATCCTTTTTCCTACTTTACAGTAAATTTCGCACTAGTTGAAATGCTGTTTTTGCCATTCTCATCAACCATTTGAATAACAATTTCGTAATTTCCAGGATCAACGACTACTGAAAATTCATCTCCCACGGGCAGCGATAAATTATTTTTTTCAAAGCACTGATCAAAAAATCCACTCTGAGTAACTACTTGCTTTGAAAAGGAGCTTACATCATAAATTGTAATGTAAAGATCCCCACAATCAAAGAGAGAGTCATCAATTAATACTTGGATTTCAACAGATTCGGACGTAGAATATTGTTTTTCTAGTCCTAGAATTTCAATATCATGACCTGATACAAAATCTGAATCAAATTGCCACATATTTAGTTCACGTTCTGGTTTTTCAATTAGAATACCATTCAAAACTAATGTACCAAAAACAATTGAAGAAATTATAGGTAAAAGAAAAACTACATAAACTATCGCTCTAGTGGCCACTTCGAATGTACAACTTTTGTTCCCTTATATCTATTTAGCAAACCGAATTGTGCGAATAAATTTGACGAAGCGGTTAAATGAAAGCCGATCAAATATTCAGCTGATGCGTCTAAGAAAATTTAGGGTATGTGCATATCGCTGTATTCATGACTCTGGAGAAATAACTGTCGGAGATTTAGCAGCTTTTATTGGAAGAAACGAAAGTGGTAAGACTACAATTCTTCAAGCATTAACATTACTAAACAGAGATGAAGTAGTTTCAGATCTTGACCTTTGTGATGAAATGTCTGAAGAATTAAAGTCTGAGATAAAGTTAGTGGAAGGAGAGTTTGAACTAAGTCTAAAAGAAATTAGTTTAATAAAAGAAAAATTTCCAAACATTCCTGAAATAAAAAAAGTTAGAATTTTTAGAACAAATAAAAATCCAAATACACAATATGATTTTGGAAATGTCGAAATTAGTGATGAGGTAAATAAGGGAATCAATTCATGGGAAAACTTTACTGAAAAGATCTTCAATTTCTTAGAAACTATACCAAATCACATTCGCATTCAGCTAAAGACTAAATTTTTTGAAGGTAAACCACCAAAAAGTCAAGAGGTTTTTGACAGCGAAATGGCAGAGTTTAGTAATAATGTCCATGTAGCTGCTACAGAAGAACCAAGGGTAATTGAAGAATGGAAAAAAATCTATGCAAAACCTGAAAACCAATTTTCAAACCTACTAAAAGGTACAACTGATCGGAATGCGCTAGAGAATTTTATTGAAAGCGATTTGCATCCACGTTTTGTGTATTTTTCAGATTACAAGAAAATTTTTGGAAATATCAAGCTCAATGAATATCAACAAGCGGAAAGAGGGGAACATAGAGAAGGAATTGAATACATAGAGGAATTTGATAGAGCAGAAACTGTTCGAAATTTGTTCTATTTAGCAGAGTTGGACATTAATGAAATGGACAGATTAAGAGACAGTCCTTCAAAATTAATCAAGTTCCTAAATATGGCAAGTAAGAGATTAACTAACAGAATAAATCCAGCCTGGAAAGGAGACCCAATTCATGTGGATTTGAGATATCTGCCTGGAAATATTATGAGTGTTGTAATTTCTGATGTGCATAGGGATGGAACAATAACCAATACTGGTCTGTTAAATAGAAGGGGCGAAGGTTTCATGTGGACCTTTTCATTCATTGTAAATTTTGCAGCTGAAACACAAAGAGCTGAATTAAAAGAAGCAATTCTTTTGCTCGATGAACCAGCAAGAAATTTGCATCCAACTCAGCAAATTGGAATTTCTGATTTGTTAAAAAATCTTGCAGGTTCTAATCAAGTTCTTTATGCAACGCATTCACCATTTATGATATTTGATTACACTCCTGGAAATCTTTTGGTTGTAGAATTAGATAAAAGAAAACATCTTAGTAGAATATTTTACGATTATTGGAATGCAGATGATAAAACACTAATTCCAATTCTTTATGGATTATCAAAGGGGTTAGTTGAATCAATTGTTGATAGAGAAATTGGAACAAATTCTAGACCAATTATAATTGTAGAAACAATGTCTGATAGTATGTATCTTAATGCTTTTGATAAGTTTCTGCAAGATCCTAACATCTCTATGAATCCACTAAATGTTGTAGCTGCATTTAACAAAAATTCAGTGTTACCACTTGCAATCTTCTATAGAAATCATGGTTACAGAACTTTTGTTTTATTGGATAATAGTTATGAATCAAAACAAATTTCTGCACAATTGGTGGCAAATGAATTTTCCAAAGTTCAGACCATATTCTTTGAAAGAGAGAGCAAATCCCTTCAATCAATTGAGGATTATATGGTGCTTGAAGACTATCTTCATGCGGTAAATCAAACATATGAAATCAAGCTTAGACAAGAAGGATTCAGTAATCTTACAGTAGATGAGGTAAAGGCTAAGAACAAAAGCGGGGTTTTGGAAAATCTTCAGTCTATTTGGGAAGAGCATAGAGAAGACGACTGGGGCAATTTTGATAATGAGGAGATTACGAGATACATTTGTGAGAAAATCTCTCTTGGTGAGGCTGGATTTCTCACAGACAAAACAAAAGACCAATTCAGGTCTTTATATCGAATGATTGCAGAACGAATTAGGCAGCATAAAGATTTTGTTTCAAAGGATGATAAAAACAAGGTTCCAAAGGCTAGGGTTTGACTCGAATCAGTTAATTAGCTTTACTAAGAATTTTTCCAGAATTAAAAAATATGAACTTGGTAAAAGTTGATTAAGATTTAATTTGGAGGTAAGAATCGGTGAATAATATGCATAGTTCCTTTGTAGGGGGCGTTTTTCTTTCGCTTTTACTTGTGGCATCAATGTTTGGAATTTTTTCTCTAAATGAAATTGTTGCTCAAGAAAAAGTTGTAGCTGCAAAAAGTATTGGTTTTGAGGAAACTACAATTATTCAATTTGAAAATAATGGAAAGACGGACATTGAAACATTTAGGATTTGGCTTGGTGCAGATAATTCGTTCAAATCTTTTAAGACGGAAAAAGGTTGGACTGGAGAAAAAACTCCTCAAGGTGTGATCATATTTACTGCAACAGATCCAATAAAACCTGGCCAATCAGTAAAATTTGGAGTTAAAACTGACAAAACTCAACCAGGAATAAACTGGAAAGCAGTTGATAAAAATTCAAACGAATTACAAATAGGAAAAACTTTGGTAACTGAAACTCCATCAAAACCAATAATCAAAAATGGCAAACCAACATCAAGTGGTGATGCAGGAATTTTATCAGATTCAAAATTTAGATTAATTCCTGACAAACCAAATGTTGGCGGCACAATAAGAGTAACTGGAGAACAGTTCAGTTCAAATCAAGAATTTAAATTATACATAAACAAACAATTCTTAGAATCTTTTGTGACTGATGAAAATGGTCATTTTATGTTAACAACAAAAATTCCTGAAGGAAAAGTAGATAGAGTGAATTTTATTGTAAAAGATAATCAAGGAAATGAAAAAACAATAAGCATTAGACTTAGTGGAGAGGAAGCTAGAATGGCTGAAGAAGATGTTAAATTAACAATTACTGGTTTGCCATTAACAATTAATCCAGGTGATGTGCTGTTAATTTCAGGCACAGGAAGTCCAGGTGGAACTATTACTGCTGAGATTATAGATTCGAATGGAAATACGATTACTTCAGAGGCAGCATCAGTTTCCCAACAGGGAAAATGGTCTTTTGAAACAATTGTACCGCTTGATACACCTTTAGGCGAATACTCTGCTGAAATATCTGATGGAAATGATACAATTCTTAGAAGTTGGACTGTCAAATCATCAAAGACAATCCAAATTATTCCATCAAAAATAGTTTTTCAGCCAGGAGAAGTTTTAACATTTAATGGAACGGCATTACCAAGTAAAAAAATCGAGATCATTATAGAAAGTCCACAAGGGGTTGAGATTTTTTCAGATATAATACAACCTGAAAGTGATGGGTTCTTTGAATTTGAATTTTCTACAGAACTATCATCAATAAAGGGAACATATACCGTAATTGCATTTCAAGGTGACAAGTCAGAAATTATTTCAGTTGGACTTGGTGCACCTCCTGAAGAACAGTACATTACAAAAATGGATAAACTAAACTACAAAGCTGGTGAAACTGCAATTATTTCAATTAGTGGTGAAGCGTTAACAAAGGTATCTCTGTTAATTATTAATCCTTCTGATAAAGCCGTGTTTGACGATACAATAACTCTTGGGCCTGACGGTAAGAAAGATTATGAATTAGATTTGACTGGTTATGGTTCTGGTGTTTATACAACTGTGATAATTAGAGGAACTTCACAAGATATAGAGGTTTTTTCAGTAGGATTACAAAAGGGTTCAGGCCCAATTAAAATTAGTACAACAAAAGATACCTACAAACCAGGGGACCCAATTTTGATTTTAGGAAATTCTGGCTCTAACATTATAATCACGTTAACATTGTATGATCCAGATGGAAAAGAGGTTAAAACTAGGGAAACTTTCACAAACAAAGTAGGTACTCTTTCAGAAGACCGGTTTAGAGTTCCATCAGACGCAAAGATTGGTGTTTGGAAAATAAAAGCTGTAAGTGGTCCTAATTTTGTTGAAACCGATTTTGAAGTACTTACATCTGAGGAAACAGGAATGATAGTTTTTGTTGAAAGTATTGAATCAATGCCAACAATAGGAAAAATTGTGAAAATTAGAGTAATAGGAGCTGCACAAAGTGTTTTTATTGATATATTCGACACTGATGGAAAAATAATAGCTGAATTGAGTTTCCCAGCATCTTCCGCAGGTGAACTCAATATGCCTTGGCCAATACCAAAGGATGCCCCACCTGGAGTTTACACCATCAAGGTTCATGATGCATTTAATCAAGCCGAAACAACTTTTGTTTTAGAATAATTGTTGTAGAAACAATTTTTATTCCTGAAATTTTGCTTCCTTTACGTGAATCTTAAAGAAATTATTACTGAATATCAAGGCTTTCCAAAAAAGGGAATTTTATTTAGAGATTTTAGTCCAATTCTAAAAAACCCTCAAGCTTTATCGTATGTTGTTGATGAGCTAACCAAACATTTTCATCCAAACAATATTGATATTTTTGCTGGAATAGAATCAAGAGGATTTTTGCTTGCAATGGCAATGGCTGTTCGGTACAATAAGGGAATGATAATGATAAGAAAAGCTGGAAAGCTTCCGGGAAAAACTACTAAACTTTCATACACTATAGAGTATGG
>JADFGC010000011.1:0-24765 GCA_022567895.1 Nitrososphaerota archaeon | reverse complement strand
GAAAATTATGGCGCCGGGAGAGAGATTCGAACTCTCGTTCCCTTGCGAGAACGCGCTTTATGGTAATTATTTCCAGGCGCGCGCCCTACCAGGCTAGGCGATCCCGGCACAAGTCTTTCGACTAGTATTTCGGCAAAATTTGATTATATAATACGTTTGTCAGAAGAGAAATTTCAAAAATTATTTGAAAATGTTAATCGTGATTGATTTTTTGACAGTCTTTTCGCCTATTGTCAAACCACTTGAAGTGATTTTGTAGGTTCCATGAAGTACAAGATCACCATCATTTTTTATTTGATCCCACTCGAAGATTTTTTCCTCTTTTGGTTCTAGAATAGAGATTACTTGAGCTGATATTGGAGAATACAAAATGGTTCCATCCAGCCCTCTAATTATTAATCCATATGATGCATCAGAAAATGAAATTGGAACTGTACCAGAGTTTATAATTTTGATTTGAATTTTTTCGCCTTTTTCAAAATCAGTTTTTTCTGTAAGAATTGTAAGAGAAGTTCCTTCAACAAAATTTAGTTCATTTGGGTTTTTTAGATCAACAAAGAAGATTCCTAAAATTGCACCAGCTGCTACTCCAACAATGATTCCTAATACGAGTCCGCGCGGAATCAAATTCAAACACCTAGTTCTTCAAAGTTGGTTTAGTGCGCCAGCTTTTTGGATATGTGCTTGGTTGCATGATGATTCGTTTTGTTTCAAACGCATATCCTTTCACACTTTCTTCAATTTCTAATTCAGACATCAATGCTTCTGCAAGCGCTACAATCTCTCCTTTTAGAGTATAAACTCCAACTAGGTCACCTTTTTTGAGATTTTGGGATATCTCCAATACTCCTGGAATGGCAAGTTGAGCGCCATGACACATTGCATCAACTGCAGAATCACGAATTACAACTGATTTGATTTCACTTAGTGCGTGTTCAACTGGTTGGATTAGTTTCATTAGTTTAGAGTCGTCCTTTTCTTCTTCCCAAAAAGCAAATGCATCAGCTAATTCATGCATTGTTACAAGATGTTGACTTTCATCAAATTGATGTACACGGCTACGTCTAAGCTCAATCATTGTTGCGCCAGGTCCCAAAACTTCGCCAACATCATAGAATAGTTTTCTAATGTATGTTCCTGCTTCACATAAAACTCGAACTAGCAGCAGACGTTCTTTTTGTTCTAAAAGGTCCATTTCATAAATTGTTCTTGTTCTAGTTCTACGTAAAACTGAAGAGCGTTGTGGAGGTTTTTGAAAAATTTCGCCAGTAAATTGTTTCAAAACATCATCAAGTTTTTCTTTTGATGGAAGAGAATGCAATCTTCCAAGAGCCTGATATTCTTTAGGACCAAGCAACAACACTCCTAAAGCTTTTGTTGCTTCACCCAATCCCAGTGGAAGAACACCAGAAACTTGAGGATCCAAAGTTCCACTGTGTCCAATTTTTGGAATTTTTAGAATTCTTTTGCACCAAGCAACAACTTCGTGACTTGTAGGTCCTGGCGGTTTGTTCAAAATTATAAGGCCATAGTTGAATAGTTGCTCAATAGTTCGCTTATCATAATAGGTTCCATATTCATCATTAGTGAGGTCTTGATCAATTACTCTGAGGTTTTGTAGCTGTTTTAGAGTCATAGTAGTTTTTTCACAGTTGATTTTGTAATTTCATAAACTTGTTCTGCATCAAGATCATTGGTATTAATCACCTTATCAAATACTGATTTGTCCTCACCATAATCAAAATTGTATAGTTTTTTGTAGAGAATTTTATTTTCGTCATATCTCTTTTTCGTAATTTCAAGAGCATCTTCTTTTGTCATGTTATCTCGTGTTTTCATTCTACTTGCACTACTTTGATGAGAGCCCTCAAGCCAAATTTTAATCCCATCGTCTACAAGCCAAGGAAGAGTGTAACTGGTAATCACCTTTCCACCTTCATTGAATAATTGAATTAATTTTTCATCTACCTTTTTGTCAAATTCAGAATTTTGTGACCTCTGGTTAAGAAATTTCAATCCTTCGGGAGTATCCCACCAATCATCTCCTTCTGCTTCAAATCCTTCTTCCTTTGCAAGCTCTTTTAGTGCATCTCCGCCGCTAAGATATTTGAAACCAAATTCATTTGCCAGCCCTTTTGCAACAGTTGTTTTTCCAACTGCAGGAGGACCAGAAATTATTACAGATTTTGTCAACCCATACCCATTGAGGTTTTGGTTAGCTTCATAATGATTCCACTAAATGAAATAGATGATAAAATATACCACCCTATAAGACGAATTTCATTTTCTTGATTACAAAAATATTCCTCTATAACAATTTTGTTTCCATCATTATCCGTTACATCATTTCCATCAAAATCTTTTTCATATGCAACTCCAATAAGCTCACCTTTTGAACAAGTTATGTCAAAGATATAGTAATCTATTGGAATAACGTTTAGGGAAACTGGTGAAATAGCTACAGTGAAAAAGAAAAGTGCTGGTAAAACAAAGATGAATATTATAAAAAGTGGAGCTAATGTGAACAACATTGGTCTCATATTCATCATCATCATTTCCATTTGCATCTTGTTCATGTATGAAGATTTTTGGTTTAGCTTTGCAGTTTTTTCATCATCCTTTGCCCTCATTGCAGCCATTCTTTCTTTTTGATAAGCACGTGTTTCTTTCATGATTCTTTTCAGCTTTACTTGGTCTACCATTTTTTTCCTTACTAGAGAGTTGAATGCGCTTAGAAGAACACCAAATCCAGCTACAGCAAACATAGATAGTATCATTCCTTTGATAGGTGGGTTAGCTGTTCCAAAATTGGTTCTATCCCCAAAAAAAGAAACATCACCTTGCAAAAAGATTGAATCTAAAAAAAGGAGTATAAAATCAAGTTCCATGCTCAAAACCCTATAGCCTTTATTACGTTCATAGCCGCTTCTTCAACCTTTCCCTCATCATTTAGAATTGTTTTCAGAGGCGAGCCAGATAATACTGAGCAGCTTGATAGCATGGCATCCTGAACGGCCAACTCCTTCTTTATCAAATCAATTGATACAACTTCCCTATGCCTAGTTTCATCCTGTTTTCGTCTATTGAAAATGACTTCAGGTCTTGCAGAAATTGAGATGAAATTTGAGGGCTGGATGATTTTTATCACATAATCAGGCAAACCTGGATAAAATCCAGCTTGGGTAGTTATGAAGGCATGAGTATCAATGATTATAACATTATCATTTAGTTTGGCAATTCGTTCAGCAGCCTTTTTTTGAAGATCTTGTTGTTGACTTATAGAAAGTTTTCTAAGATCATCCCTGTCTTTAATTCCATATTTTAGAGCCTCTTCAAACATCAAATTTCCAAAACTTACAACACTAACGCTTTTGTTTTTACTGTTTAAGATATCAAAAACTTTTGTTACAACTGTGGTTTTACCTACTCCAGGTATTCCAACTATTACAATTTTTTTACTTTCGTCCAAGCAGAGCACCAAGCCGCGGCATTACAATTTCAACTTGTTCTTTCACCAGTTGGTTATAGTAGTTTATGAGAATGTCTACCATGAGTAAGATACCAATACCAGAACCAAACACACCTAACACATCAGAAAATCCTGCAAGTGCGCCAAGAATTATTGAACCAATTAGGGTTACAGATGGAATGTACTTGTTTAGTAAAACTTCGATTGGTTGATTTGATCTTCTAAATCCAGGAATTTGTACATCAGCATCTAACAAGTTTTTAGCTGCACTCTTTGGAGATAATCCTCCAAGCTCTACCCAAAGTTTTCCAAATACAACTACAATGGCAATCATAAACAGAATATAACCAACGGCCCGCATTGGATCCAAAGCTACAATTTCAAGACCTCGCGGTGGCGTGATATAGTAAACTAAACCGCCAATCGGAGTAGCCGGGCTAGTTGGATCATATTGAAATATAAAATTCAAAAACGGTTGAGCATTTCGCGGGTTAAGGTTTGCCCACATCATTTGTCCCATGAATAGTGCGTTTGCAGTTAATGCAGATGCCAAAATTACTGGGATGTTTGAAACATACATCAGCTTGATTGGATAGACTGCAGAAAATCCACGATACTTTGTTGAAACGATTGGGATCTCTATCTTCATTCCTTGAGTATAGATTAGGATCAGCATCACTCCACCCGTAAGCAACAGTCCAAATATGCTCGGCAGTTGGTTTGATCTGAAAAATACCTGTGAAAGGTCTCCAGCCATTATCGACTGACCTATGTATGGAAAAATTCCTATTGTACCTCCATCCCCTGCAGGCAAAGGGCTAAACATACTCCACAGTATTTGCTGCGCGACCCCAGCCATAATGAAGAGACTGATTCCACTACCCAGTCCCCAGCCTTTCTGAATCGTTTCATCTAAGAGCATGATAATAACCGAGGCTCCCATCAGCTGCCCAATCAGAATATACAACATGGATGGTTCTGCAATTCCAGGTCCATATACTGCCACTCCATAAACAGCTGACTCTGCGACAATGACGATGTATGTAACAATCTTTGTTGCTGTTTGAAATATTCCTCTTTCTTCAGGTTTTTTGAAATCAAATCTTAGAATTTCAGAACCTTTTAACAGCTGCATCAGCAATCCTGCTGTAACTATCGGCCCAATTCCTAGCTCTACTAGTGTTCCTTGTTGTGATGCAAAAATTACTCTGGCAAATGCTAAGAAATCAAATTCTGGTGTAGTTGCACCAAAAAGAGGTGTCTGACCCATTACCATGTAAATTAGTAATATAAGTCCGCACCACTTCAAACGAGTTTGTAGAGTAAGTTTTTTCTTTGGTTTTGGAACTTGAGGAATATAAGGTTCTGCCTTAGACACCATCTTCCGCACCATGGAAGTTAGTGTACCACCCTCAGCCATCTGATTTTAACACCTCGCCCCCAGCTTCTTTAACTTTTTGTTCTGCGGATGCAGTGAATTTTTGAACTTTAATGGTGTATGCATTTGTGATCTTTCCTCCGCCGAGAAGTTTATCGTAGCCTTTGCTACTTAGATCTATTACCTTCTTTTCTCCGTCTTTTTGACCAAACTTTGCAAACAGATCATCAAGATCTCTTACACTTGCCCATTTCTTTGAAACAATGGGGTGAGGTGGATGAGTAGAATCATGACCAAAATGATCTGGGTCATACTTTAACATCGAACTAAACTTATTCTTGAGTAAACCAGCTTGACCTACTCCAGCTTTATGACCACTTGCCCTATGTTGTCCTACTTGACCCCAACCATGGTTTCTAGAACCACGGTATTTTCTTGTTTTTCTTAATCGTGTGGTCATATCACATCATGTTCCTAACTATATTACCAAGTTCCTTATTTTGTCCTAGAATGCCTTTTTCACCATACATTTTCTTTGTGCTTCTCTTAAAGCCGTGTCTGGGAGGAGAAAGTGCAAACCATGGTTTCATTGGTTTTAATTTTGTCATTGAGGTCTTTCCTTCAGCCAAAGATGCTGCAAGCTCATCAACTGAGTTAAAGCCGATTTTTTTAATGTCCGCATCTGTAATTTTTTTGTAGCCTGATACTCGGGCCTTTTTATCAAGTAATTCTTTGGCCAAAGCAGAGTCTACCTCTTGCCAAGATACATAGTGCTTTACTTTGTTAAGCATTCCAAGAGTATTTTCTTTGGCAGGAATTATTGTTGCCCTGAATTTTTTTTCTAATTTGAATAGATTTAGAGTAGTCTTTGCCCAGTATGGAACGTCTGCTTGACCTTTGATTCTAACAACAAGATATGCTTTTGCCAACCTTTCTCATCCCTGACTAAATGTTTGCCTCAGACATTGTAGAACTGCTTTTGATGTAGAGTTCATTGTTGCAGTTGAACCTTTTGCAGATGTCCATGCATCTTTGAGTCCTGCTAATTCTAAAAGACGTTTAATTTTTCCTCCAGCAACTAACCCAAGTCCTCTTGGTGCTGGAATAATTTCAATTGTAACACTTCCACCTCGTCCTCTAACTTTGAATGGAATAGAATGTTTTTCTTCACATCTGCATTCCCAACTTCCACAACCTAATTTTACTGGACTAACATTAAGATAAGCTTGGTTTGTGGCTTTTTCAATTGCAATTCTCATTTGTTTTGATTTACCTTTGCCAATTCCTAACCAACCGTTTTCATTTCCTGCTGCAACAATTGCTTTGAATCTTGTTGATTGTCCGTTAGCTGTCATTTTTTGAACGATTCCAACATCAACAACTTCTGATTTTAAATCTGGCAATAATTTTTTAATAATTCCTGCTTCTTGAATTCTTGCACCACTTTCAAGAATTTCTTTCATGGAAGTTATTTCACCAGTTGCAACTTGTTTACCAAGAATTGTTTTTGGAATCCAGGGTGGCTCTACTCTTGGTGGTCTTGGTCTTCTTTGTTGAGTTCTTTGTTGAGTTCCTTGTTGAGTTCCTTGACTCATGCTTTTACCTCACCATCAATTGTTGATTTGAATTGGTTAACGTCATTTTTTACTGAAAGATGTTCTCCTTTGATTCTCTTTTCTGGTGGAAATGTTTCTGAATCTGCTGCAACTTCAAGACCAGCATCTATTACTCCCTTTAGAGCAGCTGCCATTCTCTGAGTGTATTTTCTTGTGCCACTATACAGAAGTGCATTTTTTGCACCCTTTCCCATCGCCTTTTTGCCAGCTAGGTATCCAGTGAGATAAGCTGCAGGAATGTTTTTTCTTGAACCCTTCCAACCTTTTGAAATCAAGTATCTTGAATGAGCTGAAGCAATAATTTTGTCACCAGCCATTTCGGGTTTGTGAATTTGGACTTGAGTATTTTCATTAGAAATTTGAACTGTTACAAAGTCTCGCTTACCCATAAGCATGATTTTTCTTTTCTTATAGTTCGTTTTTTCTTCTCGAATTCTTCTCAATATTTTCGAATAGGCCATCTACAGGGCAAAATCTTGAATATGCTCTTATAAACGTAAGAGATTTTAGAACTATTTCTCAACGCAAAAGAGAAACCAAAAGAGCTTTTTGAGAATGCAAGCGGTTTTCTGCTTCATCCCAAACAACTGATTGTGGTCCATCAATTACAGATGAAGTAACTTCACTTCCACGTTTTGCTGGAAGACAATGGAGAAAAATTGCATTCTTTTTTGCTTTTTTCATCAAAGCTGGGTTTACTTGAAATTTTGGAAGAAATTTTTTCATCCTTTTTGGATCTTTGTTATGAATTGACTTGAATGTGTCTGTCATTACCACATCAGCGTTTTTGACAGACTTTGATGGATCGTTTGTAAGTTCTACGTTAACAAATCTCTTTGAATCTTTTACAACTTTTTTGTCAGGCTCAAATCCTTTGGGAGTTGCAATTGAAATATTGATTCCAGTGCGAGCACAGCCATAAACTAAAGAATTGCAGACATTATTTCCGTCTCCGATCCATGCTATTTTGAGACCTTTGAGTTTCTTTTTCTTTTCTTTGATTGTCATCAAATCTGCAAGAATTTGACATGGATGAAATGAATTTGAAAGTCCATTTATTACTGGAACAGAAGAACTCGCTGCCAATTTTTCAATTGTATTGTGATCATAGACTCGTGCCATAATTGCATCTACATATCGGGAAAGTGTTTTTGCAGTATCCTCAATTGTTTCTCCTCGAGAAAGCTGCATGTCATTTGAAGACAGATTTAACGCATAGCCTCCAAGCTGGAACATTCCTATTTCAAAGCTGACCCTTGTTCGAGTTGAGGGTTTTTGAAAAATCATTGCAAGTGATTTGTTTTTTAACAAGGCTGATTGCTTCCCTTTTTTCAAATCTTTTTTGAGTTTGATAGATAACTCTAACAGTTGAGAGATTTCCTTACTACTCAATTCTTCAAATGTTAGAATATTCTTTTTTTTCATTTCTAAGTCATCACACAAGTAATGGTTCTTTTAGTTTTTTCTTATGGGCTTGGTCTGCCATCTGAAACCCATTTTCTAATCTTTTTTGCTAGCTCCCTAGCTTGACTATCACTTTCTGGGGGTGCTTCATCATACAAATCTGCATATTTGTTAATGTCCTCAGAGTCAATTCCCTCAAATGGGTCTGAATCTCTTTCAGGTTCTTCGATTGTAACTTTCTCTTCTGGTTTAGCTTCGGGTTGTGGTTCAGGTTTTGGTTCTGGTTTTATTTCTGGAATGTCTATAGTTTTATCCACACTTCCAAAAACTGCTTCAAGAAATGTGTCTCTGTTAAACTCCTTAAGGTCTTCATATTTCTGACCAACACCAACATACAGAATCGGTGTTGAAGTAACTTTTACAATTGATAATGCTGCCCCTCCACGAGCATCAGCATCATTTTTTGTAAGAATAGACGCATCAAATTTTATGTGCTTATAGAATTCTCTTGCCTGATTGACAGTGTCATTTCCTGCCAATGAATCACCTACAAAAATTTTGAAATCTGGTTTTACTACGTTGTTTATTTTTGAAATTTGGTCCATCAAATTTTTGCTTGTTTGCATTCTTCCAGCAGTATCAATTAAAACACAATCAATTTTGTGAGACTTTGCGTAAAGAACAGCGTCTCGGCATACTGCAGCAGGATCAGAGCCATAATTTTGTGCTACAAGTTTTAGATTTAGACGGTTTATGTGTTCTTTTAATTGTTCTATTGCACCAGCCCGAAAAGTATCTGCTGCTGCAACTACAACTGAGATTTTAGATTTTTGTAACAAATACGCAAGTTTTGCTAAACTAGTTGTTTTTCCTGTACCATTAATTCCAACAAATAAAATGATGTAAGGTTCTTGCGAATCTTTTTTTGCCAAAATATTTTGTTTGATATCAATGGAGCCTGCAGCCTCAAACAGACTAGAAATGGTTTGAATCAGACTATTTTTTACAAAATTTTCAATTTCGTTCTTGTCGACTTTGGAGCCAATCAATTTTTCTTTCAAGTCACTTTTAATTGAATCAATTACTTCTGATGCAACGTCAGATTCTAAAAGAGAGATTTCAAGTTCGAATAAA
The DNA here is from genome assembly GCA_022567895.1 of Nitrososphaerota archaeon. Taxonomy (GTDB): domain Archaea; phylum Thermoproteota; class Nitrososphaeria; order Nitrososphaerales; family Nitrosopumilaceae; genus DRGT01. Next base: position 15,764 of record JADFGC010000011.1, on the reverse strand, counting down.
ATATCTTCAATGTCCTTTTCTTTGAGTTCTTTTTCGCTGAAACTTTTGGCTGCACTTGAAAATGCAGTACGTAATTTATCAAACATTTTGTTTTCCTATTGTTTGGTTTTTGAAACAGATTCAGCCAAACGGTTCATTTCGGCTTTTCCTTGTTCCAATTGTGCAGCAATGTTTTGTTTTTGTGCCATTGATTCTTGCATTGCAACTTCAATTTCTTTAATTCTAGATTCTAGAAAATTAATTGCAGAGTCTTTATCTTTTTCAATAGCAATACCTGCTCCAACGTTTAATACAATTTTGTCTTCAGATGAAATTTTCGATTTTACAAAAGTTCCCATTCCTACTGGAACAAGAGTGCTGTACTCTTTTTTCTCACCCATTTCTTTTAAAGAGTCAATGGCAGATTTTGTATCCCTTAAGACATTCATCAAAGTGTTTTCTTTTTGTGTCAATTCTGCAAAATAGGATTCTAACATTTGCATTTGATACATTAATTGTTGGGCCTGTTCTTCGCTCATTTACAAAAAAACTTGAAAAGATGGTTATAAATTCATTCACAGTTTTGAATGAAAATCGTATTTCAATATAGATGATTAAATTCACAAATGACAAATTTGTTCAGTTGGGTAATCCTGTATAGATTACCCGATATAGTCTTAGATAGAATTGCGAAATCGACGGTTTGCATAATCTGTTGATAGTTATATCAAATGTTAATTTGAAAAAAAAGGAAAAAAAGCTAATTGAATTAAATTACTTTAAACAAATTTAGCTTAAAATCTTCGATCGCTAGAGCGATGTTTTGGTAAACATTCTTTGCAATACACTGGTCTGTCTGATTTTGGTTCAAAAGGTACCTCTGAGTCTTTGCCGCAGTCTGCGCAAACAATAGGATACATTTTTCTCTCTGACATAATTTTGGGCCATTTTGGCACTATAAGAACTATTATGTTTTTCAAAAAAAAAGTGTGTTAGTTTAACAATTCTAAAAGTCCTTTGTACCTATTCCTAATGGTTACTTCTGTAACGTTAGCAGCTTCTGCCAAATCTCTTTGTGTATGATTTTCACCCATTTTAAGACAGGAAATATACAAAGCGGTTGCTGCCAAGGACATAGGGTTTTTTCCAGCTGAGATTTTATTTTCTTCAGCTTTTCTAAGAATTTCAATTGAATAACGTTTTGTTTTTTCGGAAATTCCAATTTTACTAGCAATTCTGGCCACATTTTGTACTGAATCAGCAACAGGAATTTTCAAGTCTAGTTCATGTACTAATTTTCTGTAACAAGCTGCAAGATCTCCTTTTTTGATATTCATTATTTCCGCAATTTCCTTAAGGGTTCTTGGGGTCTCAACTTCACGACATGCTGCATATAACGCTGAACCAATCATAGCAGAAATTGATCTACCTCTTACCATTTTTTTTTCAAGAGCCTTTCTGTAGATGTATGCAGCTTTTTCCACTACTGAATCAGAGAGAACAAGTTTATCTTTAACTCTGTAAAGTTCACTGAATGCCTGTTTGAGGTTCCTATCAATAGGTTGGCTTTGACTCCTACTATCCCATGTTCTTAGACGTTTGAGAGTCTTTTTCATAGAGCTCGATAGAGGTTTTCCTGTGGCATCTCTGTTTGTTGGGTTGATTACTGTTGACAGACCCTGATCATGTATTGCTAAAGATGTACCAACTCCTGTCCTTTCTCTATTGATTCTGTCATCAGGAAATGAACGCCTTTCAGGACCAGGACTTTCTATGCGTTCAGATAATACAAAGCCACAACCACCACAAAAAATCTCACCTGTTTCGACATCCGTGATTAGTGCCATCTTCCCACATCTTAAACAATTTTGTTTGATGCCAGGAATTAGATTAACCATGCATCCTAGAAGTGTGAGAGGTCTTAAACTTGGTGATTAAATTACTTAAAATGGGTTCACTACCTGAAGAGGGGTTTTGAAACTCATATTAACATTTCAGGACATCTGTCAACAGAATTACCGAACTGTGGATTAATCATAGTATGAGTAATCATAGTAAGATTATACGAACCATTTTGATTATTGATTAAAAATAATGAATAAAAAAATAAAGATTTGATCTTTATTTTGCTTTTGAAAGTCTGCCATCTACTTCGTCCCAATTAACGACATTCCACCATGCAGATATGTAGTCTGGTCGTTTGTTTTGGTACTTTAGATAGTATGCATGCTCCCAAACATCACAACCAAGCAGTGGTACAAGACCTTCAGTTCTTGGACTAGTTTGGTTTGGCATTGATTTGTATTCGACTTTTCCAGAAGAGGGGTTGTAAACTAACCATCCCCATCCACTACCCTGAATTACAGCTGTGGTAGATGAGAATTTTTCTTTAAAGTCTGCAAAACTTCCAAATGATGAATTAATTGCATCTGCAACTGCACCACCTGGTTCTCCTCCCCCATTTGCTTTCATATTATTCCAAAATAACTTATGGTTGTCATAACCACCGCCATTGAAGTTGATTGCACCCCTTACATCATCTGGAACTTGTTTGATATTTGATATAATGTCAAGAATGTCTTTGTTCTGAATATCAGAACTGCATTTTTCCAATGCGGCATTTAGTTTGTCAGTATATGCCTGGTGATGTTTTGTATGGTGAATCTCCATTGTTTTTGCGTCAATGTGTGGTTCTAATGCATCGTATGCATAAGGTAATTCTGGAAGAGTGTATTTTCCCATAGGGCGTGTCATTTGTTATGCAATTTATTGGTTTACTAGTAAGGGATTTGTATCAGCAAATATGGTTAGGAAAATATGTCACAAAACAAAGTAATTTTTTCTGTAATCGTTACTGTAATTGCAGCAACCTTAGTTTTTCAGTTAAATTTTGATAATAAATTCGAGATAATGGTGGACATTAGTGGTCCATACGTAGGAACTACTTTTCCAAATGATTTAGGATATGACGGAGAAGGAATCAAGATTGCAGTTATTGATACGGGAGTAGATCACTTACATCCAGATCTTTTTGGGTTTGGACCTGGTGGAAAAATTGTTGGTGGTTACAATTTTGTTGATGAAAGTAAAATGCCAGTTGATACAAATGGACATGGAACTGAGGTTTCCGGCATTATAGCGTCAGATGGGCAGTTGAGTGGAATCGCCCCAAAGGCTAGCATTTTTGCATACAAAGTTTCTGACGATGGAGAAAATGTTTCATCTGATTTAATCATCAAAGCAATAAACAAGGCAATTGAAGATGACGTTGATATCATCAATATCAGTTTGGGAGTTAACAAGACAAATTCAAAAATTGATGATGCCGTTAGCAAGGCAACTAGAAATGGAATTGTTGTTGTAGTGGCTGCTGGCAATGATGGTCCTGGATTAGAAACTATTGGCAGTCCTGGACAAAGCTTTGATGCAATTACAGTTGGAGCTACTTACAACAACATTACAGCAAGCCTTGTTGCAACCCTCGAGGTTGATGGCAAACAATTTCAAGTAATGCCAATGATGGGAACTCCCTCACTAGATGAGCCAATCACAGAAGAAATTGTTTTTGGAGAATACGGTAGACAAAAAGATCTTTCTGAAGGTTCTTTCTCAGATTCCATGGTTTTAGTTGAAAGGGGAAGCAGTGTTGAAGGAGAGCTTGTGTATTTTTCTGAAAAAGAAAACAATGTTGCAAATGTTGGAGGAAGGGCTCTTATTGTGTACAATAACCAAAAAGGAATTTTTCTAGGTGAATTATTTCACCAATTCGCACCTCCAGATTATAGACCAAGAATACCTGTGTTGTCAATGTCAAATGAAGATGGAGAATTTTTGAAAAACAGTATTCAGAATCGAACAACTGCAACTCTGAATGTGTTTTATAATCCAGATTTTGTTGCGTACTTTAGCTCTCGAGGACCAGTTTCGCCATTTTACATAAAACCTGATCTTGTTGCACCGGGCGTTTTTATAAATTCGACACTAATTGATGCAAAATACAACCTGACAAGCGGCACAAGTTTTGCAGCGCCACATGTTTCAGGAGCAGCTGCATTATTGCTTCAAAAAAATCAAGACTTTACGCCAAAGGAAGTAAAATCATTGCTTGTAACAACCACGGATTTTGTAACAGATGCATATGAGAACAAATTTCCAATAGAAACTTCAGGCTCTGGCAGGCTAAATATCACTAGAGCCTTTGAGGCAAATCTTGTAATTTCGCCTCCTACTCTAATTTACAATCTATCAACTGAAAAAGAAACAGCCAGAGAAGATTTGAAATTAAAAGCATTAGACGGCAGCCTTGGAAAAATAAATGCAGAATTTGTTGGAGATGATGATGTTAATTTTGATTATAAACAACAAGGCAATGTTTTAGAAACAACTGTTTCATTGCCTTCAGAATCTTTAGGAGAATTTCAAGGAACCATAGTTATAGAAAACAAAAATGTCGAGTATCATGTTCCAGTAGTGATTCACAAAACAAAAGGTTCTGTTAATGTTTTTGAAGAAGATGGAAGACTTGACTTTGAGATATTGTATCCTGAAGAATGGTCATATGCAAAAATTTCTGTAATTAACAAGGATACTGGAAAAACAGACGTTACTTCTGTTACTCCCAAAAAAGAATCCTCAATTTCTGTAACAGAGAAAGGAGAATATTGGATACTAGCAAACATTGTTGCAAATGGAGAGACATCTGATGCATTTGAAACCATAACCATTGAAACACCTTCAACTAAAAATAATTTTGATTTATTTGATTTCTTTGAGATTCCTGAACGGCCTTTCATTATTGTTATTGTTGTAGCAGTAATGATTTCTCTTGTTGGATTAAAATTCAGAATAAAGTCTCAAGAATGAATAGGTCCAGCATTTTTAATGTCTGGAGATACATCTTTGAATTTTTTGAAATTATCAATAAACATTTGTGCTAGTTTTTTTGCAGAAAGGTCATAGGAATCCTTGTCAATCCATGTGTTTTTTGGGTCTAGAATCTCTGGTGGAACATCAGGACATTCTACTGGAATATCTAAATTAAACAAATCATCATGTCTGTATTTGACAATATCTAGTGAGCCAGTTAATGCAGCAGTTACCATTGCCCTGCTGTACTTGATCTCGATTCGTTTGCCAACACCATAAGGTCCACCAGACCAACCAGTGTTGATGAGATAGACTATTGTTTTGTGTTCTTTGATTTTTTCTCCTAGCATTTTTGCGTAAACGGTGGCAGGACGTGGCATAAAGGGAGCAGCAAAGCATTCTGAAAAAACTGCTTTTGGTTCTTTGATTCCCCGTTCTGTTCCAGATAATTTGCTGGTATATCCTGCCAAAAAGTGAAACATTGCGCCTTCTTTTGTTAATTTGGAAACTGGTGGTAAAACTCCCAGCGCATCAGCTGTTAGAAAGACAATAACTTTTGGATGACCGCCTGTACTTGGGATTACAGCACCTGGAATGTAATCAAGGGGATATGCTGCTCTAGTATTTTCTGTTAGGCTGTTATCATCAAAATCAGGCTTTAGAGTTTCTTTATCAATTATTACATTTTCTAAAACAGCTCCGGACTTTATTGCATTCCAAATTTGTGGTTCTGCTTCTTGGTTAAGGTTTATACATTTTGCATAACATCCACCTTCAAAATTAAATGAACCATGATCAGACCAGCCATGTTCATCATCACCAATTAACATTCTGTTTGGATCTGCAGATAGTGTGGTCTTTCCCGTACCAGACAAACCAAAGAAGAGTGTAGTATCGCCATCTTTTCCAATGTTTGCAGAACAGTGCATTGGAAATACCCCCTTAGCTGGAAGTATGTAGTTCATTACGCTAAACATTGACTTTTTCATTTCACCTGCATAACTTGTTCCACCAATTAGCACAATTTTTTTAGTTAAATCAATTAGAATGAAAACATTAGAGTTTGTTCCATCAACTTCAGGAATTGCTTCAAAGTCATTAATGCACATTAGTGTGAATTCAGGTTCGTGTGATTCTAGTTCTGCTGCTGAAGGTCGAATAAACAATTGTCTTGCAAAAAGATTTTGCCAAGCATAATCATTGATTAATCTAATTGCAAGTCTGCTTTCTTTTTCAGATCCTACAAAGCCATCAAATACAAAAAGCTCTTTTCCTTCAACGTATTTTTTCATTTTTTCAAAAATTTTATCAAACTTTCCAACTGGAAATTGGTGATTGATATCGCCCCAATCTACCGTATCGTGAGTCTTATCATCATAAACAATGAATCTGTCATCGGGGGACCTACCAGTGTATTTTCCTGTTTTAACTGAAAGCGAGCCTGTCGAGGTTACAATTCCCTCATTTTTCTTTACAGCATAATGAACAAGTTCCTGGACACTTAGATTTCTGTGGACCTTTGAGGGTTTAATTCCAAATTTTTCTAATTGTAAAGTGAATCTACTTGTGACTCGTGTTGAATCAGTCACCTACATCACCTAAAATTGTTCCAGAATTTTTGAATGAAGCCATTGATATGCGAATCGAATAAAATTTCCTTATTATCTGTTTTCTCTTGTGGATTTTTCAAACATTTCAGGAAGCTATTTATGACAAATTTCGAGACTCATCTTCATGCCGATCAATAAAGAAAAATTAGAATTACGTGAAAAGGTTGCTTCATCCAGACCTGACTTCATAAGACCAGAGAGTTGGCGTTACAAGAGATTACAGACTACATGGAGAAAACCAAAAGGTATCGACAGCCATCAAAGAAAGCAAAAAAGTAGAGGTCGGCCAGGAATTGTTAAAATTGGTTACGGTGGACCAAAGATTGCAAAAGGTTTGCATCCATCAGGTTTTACAGATAATTTAGTTTACAATGTTGGTGATTTAGAAAAATTAAACCCAAAAACAGATGGCGTAAGAATTGGTCATGCTGTTGGAACAAAGAAACGAAGAGAGATAATGACAAAAGCATTAGAAAAAAAATTCAAAGTTTTTAATGCAAGGGTGACTGCAAGTGGTAGTAAATCTTAGAGCAAAAAAGCGACTCGTTTCAAGAGTAACTGGCGTTGGAATTCATCGCGTGTGGTTTGATGTAGAACATGTTGATGATATTACTGATGCAATTACACGTGAAAACATTAGAAGTCTGATTACTGCAAACACAATCAAGATCAAACCCTTTAGAGGAACATCTCGTGGACGTGCAAAACTAAAAAGGATTCAAAAAAGAAAACGAGGGACAACGGCTGGTTCCAAAAAAGGAGCAAAAGGAGCTCGAGTAGGTAAAAAGCGGGTATACGTAATGAAAGTTCGTGCATTAAGATATTTATTAAAAGTGGTAAAGGACCGAAAGGAAATAACAAACCCACAATTTTGGTCATTATACAAAAAAGTAGGCGGAAATACCGTAAGAAACAAGGCTCATTTGAGAACACTTATCGACGAAGTAAAAACCAAAAAATCTTAGAATTTAAAAATTCTTTTTTCAAAATCTAGAATTTTTCCATTTTGAATTTCTATGCCTTCTTTTGTCAACATGTTTGTTTTAACATCAATGCCATAGGCATAACCACCAATTTTTCCATTAGAATTTACCACTCTGTGACATGGAACAATTGCAGGATATGGATTTTTGTTCATAATTCTTCCAATAGCTCTTTGTCCATTCTTTAATCCGACAGCTTTTGCTAATTCCCCATAAGTTGTAATTTGTCCTTTGGGAACTTGTAATAGTTTTTTGTAAACCATTCGTTCAATGTTCAAAGCTTGACTACCTCAAGATTGGTTTTACTGAGAAAATCTAAAACTTTTTGTTTGTTTTGTCCCAGTCCTCCCCAATCTAACAAGGCATTTTTTGCCATTTGATTTCGATCTAATATATGATTGAATAATTCCTCATCCAAAAAATCAAGAGCATGTTTTGGAATTACTGTTCCTAATGCATGCTCTCCTTCTAAGAGTTCTTTTGTAAATTTTTCAGGATAGTGGGTTCCACCAAAACACAAAGCAGTTGGATAGGATTTTTTTTCGCTTTTCATAACTTCTACAACTAACTTTGCTATTGAATTGCATAGTTGAGTGTCAGTCCATTGTTTTTGTGTGGTACCGATTTCAATAAACAGTGCAGGTTTGTTTAGATTGGTTGGTCCATGATGAGTGGCCTCTATTGTAATTTGAAAATCTGAAAAATTTTCCTTGTTTTTCTGAAGTGTTTGTAGATATTGTTTTTGCAACGATGGGTGAGGGATTGCAATCTGTCTGTCTTTTCCTCCAAATTTTGCTTCTGAAAAGTTTCCGGTGCTGTGACATGTTAGTGCTAAAGCACCAGACTCTGCAGCGTGTTTTGAAAGAAAAACAAATCCATCATAGTGATATTTTTCTTCTAACCAATCAGCTGAAATGGCAGGAGTTGGAATGATTACCAAATCAAAAAAATTTCCTCTATAAAGTTCATCATCTTTTTCCATGTCTTGTGCGATGAATTTGGCCATGTTATGACCTGCAGGATCATCCTGATAGGCGACTAGCAATTCCATGAGATAAAAGATATAAGGACACCATATTAATTTCCAGCAATGATTAACCCAAAGCAAACCCTGAGGAATATGGTAAATACCATGAAGCTAGCAAGAAAATCAGACAAGGATGATTACATGCAGCACCTTAGACTGGTCTTACTTGGAGTTGCTGGCGTTGGGGCGATTGGATTTATAATTCAGTTTGTGTTTTCGGTAATGACATTCGGATAGGTAAAATTGGCTGAAGAAGTAAAGTCTCATCTTTTTGCAATTAGAACAACTGGTGGACAGGAGAAGGTAGTGATGAATCTGCTCCAAACCAGAGCAAAAATGAACAAAATTAACATTCAAGCAGTATTACTAGTTGATAATCTCAAAGGATATGTTGTTGTTGAAGCGCCTGACACAAGTGCAGCATACCAAGCAATTGAAGGTATAAGACACATCAGAGGTCAGCTAAGAGGAGAATTAGAGTTTAAAGATATTGAGGGATATTTGGTGAAAAAATCAACTGTCACTCAACTTACTGTTGATAAAGTCGTAGAAATTACTGGTGGTCCATTCAAGGGAATGAAAGCAACCATTACAAGAGTTGATTATGAAAAAGAAGAAGCCACAGTTGTTTTGTTAGATGCCGCTTATGAATTACCAGTCACGGTAGATGCGAACTATCTGAAACTTTCATTAACATCATCTTAGCAAAGGATTAAATTTTCTGATTAGGACTGAAATTTTATGGCAGAAGCACAGACCATTTCAGCACTAGTAACAGGCGGCCAGGCATCAGCAGGTCCACCACTTGGTCCATCATTGGGTCCAATGGGAGTAAACATCATGGAAGTAATCAATGCCATAAATGACAAGACTAAAGATTTTGAGGGAATGAAGGTTCCAGTTACAGTTTCCATTGATCCTGATACAAAAAAATGGGAAATTGAAATTGGAATTCCATCTGCAGCAGCTTTAATTCTAAAAGAGGCAGGAATTCAAAAGGGCTCTGGCACATCTGGAACGGATTGGGTTGGAGATGTTGGAATGGATTCTGTTGTCAAAGTTGCCCAGACAAAAATGGAAAGCTCTTACGCTACATCGATAAAATCAGTGGCAAAAAGCATTATTGGAACATGTGTGCCTCTTGGAATCAAGATTGAAGGCAAGACTCCAAAAGAGATTACTGCCGAAATTAACGATGGAAAATGGGATGAAAAATTCCAGTAAGTTATTTGTTAGTTAGATATTCAGGTTCTTTATCGGTTTTTTGTAATTCAACAAAGGTTTCAGTGTTTTTAATTCCATCTATTTTTCCAATCTTTTCAATTACTACACTGTGTAATGCTTCTAAATTGTCAGCATAAACTCTGACCATAATGTCAAATCTTCCTGTTATTTCCGAAATTGAAACAACCTCTGGTGTTTCCATTAGTTGTTTGTGAATAGATTCTTTTAATTTTGGGTCACGGTTTATTCCTACAGTTGCCTTTACGCTTATTCCCAAAAGAGTTTCATCAATTTCTATGGTGAATTTTTTGATGAGTTTCTTTTTCATTAGTCGTTTAATTCTGCTGTACAAAACAGAGGCGTTGATTCCAAGTTTTTTTGAGAGATTTGGAACAGATATTGAACCGTCCTTTGTTAGTTCATATAATAATTTCATATCTAATTCATCTAGTCGATGCAATGTTTTCGAGATCTTTATTTTGATTTAATAAATGTAGGTTTTCACGATTTTTTTTCTAGTTAATTTCATTTTACCTTTGGAAAGTTAGAAAATTTTCAAAATTCACATCTTTTAGAAGCTTTGGTCTCTAAACGATTTTAAGTAGGTTTTCTCGAAATTTTCCGTAATGATTACTGAAGCTCAACTTACAGGTATGATCAAGGAGGCAAAAGCTACCGATAAGGACCGCAAGTTCAAGCAAGCCATAGAATTGATTATGATCTTTAAAGATATTGATGTGAAAAAGGGATTTTCAATTAACGAGACAATTCAGCTTCCAAAACAGACAAGCACCCCAGCTACTGTATGCGTTATGGCTTCAGGAGATATGGGACTAAAGGCAAAAGAGGCAAAGGCCGACAAAGTAATAGACACTGGTGATCTTGACAAACTTGGTGCCAACAAACGAGAATCTCGTAAATTTATCAACAAATATGATTTCTTTTTGTCAGACACTAAACTAATGCCAACTGTTGGTAAAGTTTTAGGACAGCTATTGGGTCCAAGAGGAAAAATGCCAACACCAGTTCCATTTGATGCACCAATTGGATCATTTTTAGAAAGATTTAGATCATCAATCAGAGTCAAAGTAAAAAGTTCCTTGTCAACATCATGCAAAATTGGCGATGAGACAATGGAGGATACAGATTTGGCTGCAAATGCTCATGCTGTAATTAGTGCTGTTGAAAAGAAATTGCCAAACGGGGATAGGAACATCAAAAGAATTTTGGTAAAAACAACAATGGGTAAAGTAATCAAAGAGCAAATCCAGGTGAAAAAGTAGATGCATGAAAACCGAACTAGCTATCCAAAAAGAAAGACACAGATGTATCAGCAGCTGCAAGAGTTGCCAAAAAAATACAAAGTTTTAGCTCTTGTAAGAATGGAAAAGGTTAGAGCATCACAAATTCTACCACTACGAAAGAAGCTAAGAGAGGATGTAGAGTTTGTTAGCATCAAAGACAAAGTAGCTCAGAAAGCTCTTGAAAATCTTGATGTTACTGGAATCAAGGACATAGTTTCAAAATTAACTGGTCAGTGTCTTTTCATGTTTACTAACATGTCGCCATTCAAGCTCAATGTTTTGCTTGCAAAAAACAAGATTATGCTACCTGCACGAGGTGGTGATATTGCAAGCATTGATGTTGTGGTACCAGCAAAAAACACAGGAATTGCTCCAGGTCCAATGCTTACAGAATTCAAAAACGCCAAAATTCCAACAAAAATTGATCAAGGAACAATTTGGATTACAAAAGATACAATCCCTGCAAAAAAAGGCGAGGTAATCTCAGAGCAGTTAGCTGCACTCTTAGGAAAAATGGATATCAAGCCAGTAGAGGCAGTAATTGTTTTAGAATCTGCACTTGAGGAGGGTCTAGTCTATGCAAAAGAAGACATGGTTATCGATGTAGAGCAGTTTGCTCAAGAGCTTGTACAAGCACACCAAGAAGCAATTTCTCTTTCAATTGAAATAGCGTATGTTACTCCTGAAAACGTAGAGCAAATCCTTGCAAAAGCAGCACAGTCTGCAAGAAGTGTTTCAGTAGAATCTGGATTCTTGACCGATGAAACCAAAGAGCAGGTATTGCAAAAAGGTCAGGGACAAGCTCAAGCCTTAGCTAGAAAAGCTAAAGACTATACCCCAGCATAAGTTTAGAAAAAAGCGATCAAACTAAACAAATTTTAGGTTTTGTGTGCCTTGTGTTTATCTTTCCAAAATCACTTTGTATAATCATGAACTATGGCAATAACTGCAAACATTGCGGCAGAACAATTTACTTTGCGTTATTTGGGGGAAAAACAAGAACATTTGATGATAGTTTGTTTACTCAATTTCATAAGTGTAGAAGATAGAATCCGTTAAGACCTAGATATTCTATGAAAATTTGTTTGAAAGGTTGTGGCAAATCCAACAAATGTTAAACCTTGAAAGGGTGGGTTCTAATATGATGAAAACGAAAATCATTCATGGCTGAACAAACATTCCAAGAAAGACTGAAAAAAATTATTGAAAAGGAAAAGAAAAGCAAGACTCTGCCTTCGACGTGATTAATGATGAATGATTATACTTGTACATGTAGTTGTGGATGTCAAAATCCTGCTGATGATTATGTATGCCATAATTGCAAAATTGGCATGTGCAAAGTGGGAATGAAAAAATGATTTGGGCGGGAGTCTAGATTGAGTCATGAGTGTTATTATTGTGGGCAAATTCTTGAGACTAAGGAAAAACTATATGATCATTTAGACGTTCATTCAAAAACCAGTGAAAAACAGGCAAAGAAGAAAAAAGACAAATAATGAACCAGAAAACAAAAACATAGTTGAGGTGGGAGAGTCAACTCTAAGCGAGGATGAAATCATAGAACAATTCAATGCAAGTAAAAGTGGCGAGCCTTCAAGAATGTCTTCAAAGAGTTAATCACGTTTCTAAATCCAAAAACAGTCCTAATCTGAAAGGATTCACATTAACTCTAAATTTTTCTAGCAATTTACTTTCATAATTATTTAGAAAAACCATAGGGTTTTTTGTGATGAGATTATTGGCATAATAATGGTCAGTGGAATGCTCTTAATGGAAAAAATTCTCTTTCGTTTTGCCCATCAATGGATTGCAGGAAATACAATATCTGACGCACTTGATTCTGCCAAATTTGCTTACAAAAATGGAAGACATGCAATAATAAACAAATTAGGAGAATATCTAACATCCAAGGCAGCAATAAGAGAAACTGTAAAAGACTATCAAAAAATTGTATCGTCATTTAAAAAATGGAATATTCGTGGTGGAATTTCTATAAAACCAACTCAGATAGGACTTTCAGTAAGCAAAGATGTTTGCCTACAAAACTTGCAGAAAATAATCAAAAGAGCCACAGAATCCCATACATTTGTTTGGATTGATATGGAATCATCTGATCACACAGATGAAACAATTGGAATATACTATGATCTATTTGCTAGATATGAAAGACTTGGTATTGCCCTACAAGCTAATCTAAAGAGAACAAAAAATGACATGATTGATTTATTATCACACGGGGCTAAAATCAGACTTGTAAAAGGAGCATACAAAGAAAAAGCAACAATTTCATACAGATCAAAAAATGATGTTGATAAAAATTTTCTAAAACTCATGAGGTTACTTTTCAAAAAAGGCAACGAGTTTGGCATAGCCACTCATGATGTTAGCATGATAGAACATGCAGTGAAGTTATCAAAAAAATATGAAAGAAAATTTGAATTTCAAATGCTTAAAGGAATCAGAGATGAGATAAAACCAAAACTTTTGAAAAAACACTTTGTTGTTTCTGATTACATCCCATATGGAACCAATTGGCTTGCTTATTCAATTCGTAGACTAAAAGAGAGAAAACGAAACATTTTGTTGCTAGGAAGTTCCTTTATTCAGTCACATCGAGTTTGAGTTTGGGTTCGCAAAAACTGTTGAAGGTATCGCTCTCCACCAGCACCCCTACTTGATATTCCAGAATCCTTCCATCCAACAAAAGGTTGGCTTTGCACCAAAGCTGCAGTTGTGGCACTTGATGCCCTATTTGCGTAAACTGTACCAGCTTGAATTTCGTTAAAGAATTTTTCAAGCTCTTCTTTACTCTTACTGAAGACTCCAGCTGTCAAGCCATACTCGGTATCATTTGCTAACTGTATAGCTTCATCATATGTTTCAAATTCATCTACACACAAAATTGGCAAAAATAGTTCTTCTTTGACTAACTTGTGATCTCTTGGAAGTTTTGTAATTATTGTTGGCTCAATATAGTAACCATGTTCATAATCCCCATCCTGTAATACAGAACCCCCTCTGAGAATCTGTCCATCCTTTTTTGCCAAATCAATAACAGATTGGAATTTTTCTCTGGCAGCTTTGTTAATCACGGGTCCTAAGAAGACCTCTTTTTTCCAGGGCAAACCAATTTTTAGGGAATCTGTTTTTTCTAAAAGTTTTTTGATAAATTCATCTGCAATATTTTTTTGTACATAAACTCTAGAACAAGCACTGCATTTTTGTCCTCCATATCCAAATGCTGCTCTCATCACTCCTTCCGCAGCCTTTTCTAAATCCGCATTTTCTGTCACTATTACGGGATTTTTACCTCCCATTTCTGAGATGAATGGTTTTACACGTTTTTCCGTAAATTTTTGAAATCCTGACATGCCAACTTCCTTAGAACCAGTAAATGCAATTCCACTAACAAGTGGATTTTCAATCAAGGTTTTACCGACAATACTGCCAGGTCCTGTAACAAAATTAATTGCACCAGGCGGCAGATTTTTGTAAATCGCTTCAGCAAATTTAAAAGATGAAAGTGGTGTATCGCTTGCAGGTTTTAGAACAGCTGTATTTCCTGTGACGAGAGCACCAGTCGTCATTCCTATTGCAATAGCAGATGGAAAATTAAACGGAGCAATAATTCCCCACACGCCATATGGTTTTAGTACAGTTCTTGTTTTTTCTTTTGGATTAGGATGTGGAGTTTCCTTCTCAAAGCCCTCATTACTCTCTAGTTGGTAGGCATAAAATCTCATAAAATCAATGGCTTCATCAACATCTCCCATCCCTTCAACCCTATTTTTTCCATTTTCTAGCGACATAATTGCAGCTAGACGAAACTTTTGTCTTGAGAAAAGATCAGCACAATCTTTGAAAATCTGTGCTCTCTGTTTGAAAGGAGTTGAACTCCATTCAGAAAATGCATTTTTTGCACTTTCTATAGCATCTATTGTATCATCTTTTGTAGCTTGTGGAAACTTGGCAACAATTATTCTGGTATCAGATGGAGATTTTACATCAAATTTGTTGTCTAAAAAAACTTCTTTTCCATTGATTATTATTGGATATTCTTTACCCAAATCTGTTTTAACTTCTGCAAAACTCTTTTCATATTTATCATCAAATTCTGAAACTGTATTGTTAGCTACTGCTTTTCCCCACGTGTATTCATTTTCAAACACAGACAAATTACTCAGCTATTCTATTTTAAATCAGTAGCAAATATCACTTCTGAAATCATCCTTGAAGCTAAATGTGACGTTCTATCCTTTACATCATAACTTGGACAAACTTCCATTATATCCATTCCTACGATTCCTTGTTTTGCTATCTTTTTTAGAAGATAAATCGCATCAACATTGTTTAAACCCATGGGAACTGGTACTGAAACGCCTGGTGCATAAGATGGATCAATACAATCCATATCAAATGAAACGTATACCTTTTCTCCAATTGTATTCAAGATTGATTCTGATATCTCAGCAACACCCTTTTCTGCAATATCAAATGGAGTAATCACTTTAAGATTAAATTTTCTAATATTATCGAGTTCTTCTTTTTCTGGAGTTCTGATTCCAATTTGAATACTGGAATCTACATCAATATGTGATAAAACATCATAAAACACTGATCCATAGTAATTCGTCGTTGAGCTAACAAAATCTGGATGAGCATCAAAGTAAACTAGAGAAAATTTACCTATGTTATTTGACAAGGCTTTCAGTATATGACGTGTAATTGAATGGTCGCCCCCTATTGTTATTGGGATTTTTGATTTGGAAAG
>JADFGC010000062.1:0-6495 GCA_022567895.1 Nitrososphaerota archaeon | reverse complement strand
AGAATCTTTATTCGTCTTTTTCTTTGGAAGGTTCTGAGATCTTTGGAGCCTCAGATTGTAAAATTTTAATTTTATCGAGTAATTCATTTCTCAAATCTCTGGCAACCCTTCGAACTGTAGGTCTTGGCACACCCAGGTCATCCACGACTTTAGTGTAAATGTCTTGTTTGTCTGTCAGGCCTTTATCAAGATAAGAATTAATCGCTTCTTTAATAACGGTGCTTTGATTTGTGCGATTCACGAATTGTAAATTTTACTTGCTCTATATAAGACTATTACTTTATGAAAGGATTTTGAGAGATTTTTGAAATTCATAACAATTTGTATCTGCTATTTAATTTTGATCATTGCAAAGTATGGCATATCCAAAAAATTTTTTAATATAGTTAAAAATTTAAAATTTAATATAAGATATGAATTGTTTTTTTATGTGTTAATATAATTTAGAAATATTTTTCTAAATATCTAAAAAATTTTCATACTTTTTGCGAGATTCGTACACATTGAATGAGGGAAAGGACTATATGATAAAATAAGGAAGGGACGGAGTGACTAACGTAACTATAGAAACCAATCATGGAAAAATAGTATTTAAATTATTGCCGGATCTCGCACCAGAGACAGTTCGTAATTTTGAAAAATTATCAAAGTCCGGATTTTATAATGGAACTTTATTTCATCGTGTGATTCCTGGTTTTATGATTCAAGGAGGAGACCCCAATACAAAAAATTCTGATAAAAGTAGTTGGGGAACAGGTGGACCTGGATATACTATCAAGGCCGAATTTAATTCAAGATCTCATTTGAGAGGGGTGGTATCTATGGCCAGATCCACGGATCCTGATAGTGCGGGTTCTCAGTTTTTTATTGTCACAGCAGATAGTACCTTTCTTAATGGCCAATACACTGCTTTTGGTGAGGTAACTGAAGGAATGGATGTGGCAGATAAAATAGTTAATTTGCAGCGAGACAATAATGATTGTCCTTTAGAAGAAACAAAAATGCTTCAAGTATCAATAGAGTAGATGATAAAATTGCTCAAAGTAGTTCTTGTTTTAATGATTATTTCAATAATTTCTATAACACCTCAAGCATTTGCCCAAATTTCATTTGGTGCTCCAGCTGAACATGTTTCAATCAGAGTCACTATTGAAGAAAATGGAGATGTTCGTGTAGTTCATGTAGTAAAAAAGAGTAATGAGAACGTTCAAGTTAAAATGCTTCCAGGTACGATAGAGAATCTTCAAGTAGTAGATGGAGCCGGAAATGAAATTCAACATGCTGTGAGTGGATATAGTATCATTACACTTTTTCCTCCTAAAGTAAATTTTGGAGTTGAATATGATCTAAAAGATGTTCTAATTCTAAAAGATGGAGTGTGGACATGGGACTTTTTGTATACTGAATCTAAAAACGGTGTGGAATTCTATTTTCCAGATGAATTTGATCTAATTTTTGTAAATGACAGACCTGTTCGTATCGTCAACGCTGAAGGAATGAGATGTCATGGTTGTGATATGTTTTTGGAATATGTAATTGATGAACCAATTATTTTAAAGGAAGTTGAATGGGAAGAACAGAAATTTCCAGTTTCTATAAGAACATTAGATGAAATAAATTCATTTAATTTTGATCAGCCAAGAAGGAGTTTAAGTTTTGAAACTACTCAGGAAGACAGATTTATCACTCTTATCATTCCTTTAGAGTTATTATGGAATCCATATCAGGTATATCTAGATGATCAGAAAATTTTGAAACATGAATTTTCTCAAAACAGTACTCATGTTTGGCTAAATATTAAACCAGATAATGCAGGAACTATAGAAATTATTGGAATTTCTGCCATACCTGAATTTTCAATTTTACTTCCTTTAGTGCTGGGAATTACAATTGTAATTGGATTTCAAGCAAAAAATAAAATTAATCTCCACTAGAGCCACAGGAACAAAATCCATATTCATCGATTCTTACATTACATAAAGGACATTTCTCGCCATAATCTACTTCCCAAGGTTCTTTTCCAAATAATTTGAAATGATCATCAATTTCAAGTGGGATTTCTCTTTCTTTAACCAATACTATACAATATCAACACAACTATACATACATTATTAACAAAAAATTACTGTGGAGATTCAGTGTGGTTGTCATTGTATCAAATGTAGCAGTACAAAATTAGAGTCAAAGCGAGTAGGTAAAACTGAAGAAGATGGATATTTTGATATGCACCATACCTGTAAAGAATGTGACACTCACTTTGATCATTTAGAAGGTGAAACTTTTGATTCTTGTAAATTATGCAATTATAAAACTAATTGATTAGGATCTCAGGTTTTGTAGAATAGAAGGTTTTTCTTTCCTTGACAGCCTTTGAAATTTCATTGTTAAAGGCCATCTTTGTTAATACCTTTGAAACATCAAGTGGTCTTGTTGACCAACCATGTTCTCGTAATTGCTCAACAGTTTCTGTTACAGTTCTTAGTGAATTAAAGAATGAATTTTTTTCTAAAATTGCAAGTTTATTTTTTATTTCTGAAGCTGGAATTGATACTGGATTAGAAAATTCGGGCTCATGAACTTCAGCCTCTTCTAAAGAGTCTAAAGCATTTCCTGTAGATCCATAGACATCAGTGTTTTTAGCAAAACTCTCTACTGGCTGTTCATTAATCTCGATTCGAACTTTGTTTTCTTGAATGTATCTGGTGAGACTATCTATTACTTGACCAAGAGTTTCATTATCAATATAGAAGTCTCTTGATTCAATTTCAATCTCATTTTCCCCAAATCGTAGCTTTATCTTCGCCATTCAAGAGTAAAATCAGTCGATTTTGATTTATCCTGTTAGCTCTAAGGAGCTTTAAGAACAGATCAAAACTTTTACACACATAATTTGGTTTTTTTTCCCTTCGTGTTAAAAAGTAATTTTGGGATTAATGGACATGAAATCATCAAAGAAAGTTGTTATCATTATGATAATTGTAGCAGGTCTGTTTGGATATTCTCAATATGCCTCAGCATCTCAAATAGGAGTGATAATTGTAGATAGTACGATTGTATCAGAAGATGAAAGAGGCTCTACACAAAATCTTAAGCTAGAATTTAACAATCCATCATTGCTTACTTTGACTGCTGGAGAAACTGAATTTGTAATTTATGCGGATGATAACCGAATTGGTGATGGAACTTTGGAAGCCTTTGTTCTTCCTGCATTAGGTAAATCATTAGTAGATGGTACATTTCAAACAGATACTAAAAATCAATCAGAAAACGATGCTCCTGTAGTAAAGATTAGTGGCGTGACGACATATGATATTTTGTTTACATCAATTGATGTCCCCTTTGTATACTATCCAACTGAAAACCAAGCAAGGGAATTTATACATCAAAATTAATTTAACAAAACTGTGCTAACAGTTTTTGGTTCAACTGCACTTGATACTATTAGAACACCGTCAAAAACTTTGAAAAATGTTTTAGGTGGAGCTGCAACATTTGCAGGAATTTCAGCTAGTTTTTTTGTAAAAACTGGTTTGATTGCAGTTGTTGGTAGTGATTTTCCAAAAAAATATCATAATTTATTAGGGAAGCATGTTGATTTACGTGGTTTGTCTATTAAGAATGGAAAAACATTTCATTATGATGGAAGTTATGATAAAACTCTTAGTACCAGAAAAACTTTGAAAACTGAACTAAATGTTTTAGGAAATTTTAATCCGATTGTACCAGAAGAATATAAAAAGTCACAATTTGTTTATTTAGCAAATAATGATCCAGATCAGAATGTTGCATTGATAAAAGAGTTTGATAAAGTAAAATTTTCAATGTGTGATACCATAGAATTTTGGATTGCTACAAAAAGAAATTCAGTAATTAAAATGATAAAATCGGTTGATGCAGTTGTCATTAATGACGAAGAAGCAAAATTGCTAACAAAAGAATACAATTTGATAAAATGTGCAAAAAAAATGATGAGTTGGGGAGCAAAATATGTTATAATAAAAAAAGGAGAGCATGGTTCTCTCATGTTTTTTGATGATTTGATATTCCCATCTGCGGGGTTTTCTTTAGAAGATGTGGTGGATCCTACAGGCGCAGGTGACTCTTTTGCTGGAGCCATGATAGGATATTTGGCAAGCAAAAACTCTACAAGTTTTTCAACTATCAAAAAGGCTGTTGTTTATGGAAACGTACTTGGTTCATTTGCTGTTGAAAAATATGGTTTAGATGGATTACTTCAACTCAAAAATCAAGATATTCAAAAACGAGTTAAACAGTATGGAAGAATGATCCGTTTCTAAAGACTTAAGTTTGATAATCCGGCGAAGAAATTAGAAACTTGACGCAAGAGATTTCTGAAAAAGATCGTTTAGATTCAATTTTTGCTTTACAAAAAGGTCTTGCTGATATGATGAATCTTGATAGGTATCCAAAAGATACTGAAGGAAAAGTTGCAGCATTATGTACTGCAATAATTCATGAAGCAGTTGAATTGCAAAGAACAACAAATTGGAAATGGTGGAAAAAGCCTGTTTCTTTTAACAAAGACGAAGCCAAAGAAGAATTAATTGATATTTGGCATTTTGTTGTTCAGGCATCACTTGAACTTGGTTTAACACCAGAAGACATTCTAGATGAGTACGAAAGGAAAAACGAGATAAACCGAAAAAGACAGAAAAGCGGATACTAGACTGTTTTAATTGATTGAATAATTTTGTCTTGATTTGTTTCACCAATCATATCAATAATTCTAACTTGAGATTGGAATTTTTTTACTTTAGACTCTGTTAGTGTGATAACAGGATCTGGACTAGTTGAATCAATTATTCTACCATTATTATCAACTCCATTTTTGTGCAATTGAAGTAATGAATGACCAGCTTTATGCCCCCACACTTCTTTTCCACAAAGAATTATTGTTTTGATGTTTGGATTTTTATTTACATAATGGACTAGTGATTCTATTCCTTTATTTTCTGAAAGAAGTCGTCCTACTATGACAACATTTTGTAGGAATTTTGGTTCAGATAATTTTTTGAGTAAATCTATACTTGATAAAGTGCAGACAGCAACTGACGAGTTTTTGTTACCAAAATACGCCTCTTCAGGAATAGGTAAGAGTGCCTTGCAGATTTCACCTGCCAGATTTTCAAGCGAATTCAAGATAATAATTGCCTCAAATTTGTAGCCATGAATTGGAGATTTTTTGTGCTAACTTTAGGATGAATTGGAATTGACAATACGCTTGATGCAGCCCAATCAGTATTTGGTAGTTTTACTTTAGTTTGATAAAATGGAGTTTTATGAATTGGAGTAGTATAATATGCAGCAGCACCGATTCCTTTTTTGTTTAATTTACTCATCACTTTGTTTCGATTTTTTATTGCAATTGTATAAAGATACCAGTTTACTTTTTCATTTTTTCTTTCTTTTGGAATTTTAATTGACAAATCTGAAATCAAATCAGAAAGTATTTTGGCATTTTTTTTGCGCTGAAACAAAAATTTTGGTAATTTTTTAATTTGTATTTTAGCAATTGCGGCACTAATTTCAGGGAGTCTTAAGTTCAAACCAAAAATTCTTGTATCATAACCATTTACCATACCATGATTTCGAATCATTAGTAATTTTTCATGTAGTTTTTTACTGTTAGTTGTAATCAATCCTCCTTCTCCAGATGTCATAACTTTAGCCGGATAAAAGCTGTAACAACCTAGCTCAGAAAAAGTGCCGGTATGTTTTCCTCTTAAAGTAGAACCTAAGGATTGTGCTGCATCTTCTATGACGTGAATTCTTCGTTTTTTTGCAATTTCAGAAATTTGATCGATAAAAGCTACATTTCCGTAAAGATGAACTGGTATTACTGCTTTGGATTTTTTTGTAATCTTTTTTCTTAGATCATCAGGATCCATTGTATAATTTTCTTTTAAGATGTCAACAAAGACTGGTTTTGCTCCTGTTGAAATGACAGCATTAGCAGTTGCAACAAATGAAAAAGATGGAATTAGAACTTCGTCTCCTTGTTTGATATCTAATGTAAGTAATGCGGCTTGAAGAGCAGAGGTTCCAGAATTTACGGCGACGGCATATTTTGATTTTGTAAAGGATGATGCTAATTTTTCAAATTCTTGAACATTTTTTCCTCCTGTTTTAGCAGCTGTTGTGAGAGCACCTTCTTTTAGAACACTAGTAACAGCCTCAATTTCCTTCTTTCCTACCAGAGGAATGTTTATTGGAATTTTCACATTTGGTGTGTTCAAAACTTCGCTAATAAACTCCTCTAAATTGTATGAATTTTTATATCTCATAATTTGGGAATCCGCATAAATGAAATCTCGTCATCTCAATGAATCAGATAGAGCTTACAAAGTTTACTTGTACATTTTCTATGTTTGTGGTGTTATTATGGTATCAATTACAGTGTTTGGAGTTTATGCCATGTTAGAAGAATGGGAAGAAAATGGAACATATGTGATGGGAGAAGTTTTACACAATACA
>JADFGC010000061.1:0-6586 GCA_022567895.1 Nitrososphaerota archaeon | reverse complement strand
TAGATAGATTGTCTGTTGGTTATCCTGATCCAGATAGACCGTGGAATCTTATTTTTGCTACAAAAATATTCCTTTCAGGATTCATTATTAGTGCGCATGCATTTTATCTTAGTACCAGACCACGAAAGACCTTGGACGATTTTGAGTAACTTTATAGTATTATACTTGTTAGATGTTCTAGTTTGAGTGAAATTTTACAAGCAAAATTAATTGAACGAGGTTCATGGGAAGAAACTGTACCTAAAGATGGACTTGGAGATTTATTCAAAGAAAATCCTCATCCAAAGCATTACATTGGCATTGAGATTTCAGGCTTTCTCCACTTAGGGAGTTTATTGAGCACTGGTTACAAAATTAATGATTTCAAAGAGGCAGGAGCTAAGTGTACTGTTTTTCTTGCTGATTGGCACACATTCATCAATGAAAAGCTAGGAGGAAACTGGGAAAACATTTCCAAAGTTTCAAAATATTATGAAAAGGCTTTCAAAGAAGTGTGTCCGGGCGTAAATGTTGTTTTAGGTTCAAAGCTTATTGAAGAAAATAAAGAATATTGGTCAGATTTTGTAAAATTCACGAAGCATACTTCGTTAAAGAGGGTCCAAAGGACATTAGATATTATGGGCAGATCTGAAAATGAAGAAAAAATTGATTTGGCGAAGCTTCTTTATCCTCCAATGCAAGCAATTGATATTCATACTTTAGATGTGGATATTGCTCATGCTGGTATGGATCAGAGAAAAATTCACATGCTTGTAAGAGATGTTTTTCCGAAGTTGGGATGGAAGGTTCCAGTATCTGTTCATCATAAAATTATTCCAAATTTAAACCAGCCTAGACAAGAGAAGAAAATTACTCCTCATGGTGAGGCAATAACAGTGTTAACAAAGATGAGTAAATCTGATCCAAAGTCTGGAATTTTCATTAGTGATTCAGATGAAATAATCAGCACTAAAATAAAGAAATCTTTTTGTGAACAAGGAAAAGTTTACGATAGTCCACTTATAGATATAGTTGAGAGTATTATACTTCCCAAACTAAAATCAATTAAAATTGAAAGCGGAAATGAAATGTTAGTCTTTAACAATTTTTCTGATTTTATAGATTCACTAGACGAAAATAGAATTCATCCTGCAGATTTAAAGAATGCAATAGCTGATGGTTTAATTGAAATAATATCTCCATTACGCGAAAAGTTACAACTTGATGCTGAAATTGAACAAATTATACAAAGAAGCACCTAAACCTTGAGTTTTGGATTTGTTTGCTCTTGTAAATTATATTTTGAGGTATATCCTCTAGGATTTATCATCAGATCTTTGTAATTGTATGTAGAGGAATTTCCAATAATTACAGTGGTAATCATTCCAAGCTTGTCAGAATGGTTTTCCAAGTTTTCAAGATCTGTGAGTACTACAGATTGTGAATTTCTAAAAGCACCTTTGATTATGGCAACGGGGGTAGAAGGTTTTCTGTATTTTAATAGAATTTTTCGAGTGTCTTGAAGTTGATGAATTCGTTTTTTGCTTGATGGATTGTAAATTACAATCACAAAATCGCCTTGAGCTGCAGCCTCTACTCTTTTTATAATTATTTCCCAAGGTACAAGAAGATCACTCATACTCAATACTGCAAAATCAGTCATTAGTGGTGAGCCTATAATTGAGGCACAAGAATTCAGAGCAGAGACTCCTGGAATAATCTCTACCTGTAAACCAGTTTTTGGATCCCAGCCAGATTCTGCAAGTGTTTCATAGATTAATCCAGCCATTCCATAAATTCCTGGATCACCACTTGAAACTAGTGAAACGATTTTTCCAGATTTAGCTAAATCAATACATTGGAGTGCACGTTCTACTTCTTGTGTCATTGCATATCTGTAAACATCTTTTCCTTCAATTAGATCTTGTACAATATTGACATAAGTTTCGTAACCAACAATTGTATCACTTTCTTCTATTACTTGTTTTGCACGAAAAGTCATGTGATCATGGTGTCCTGGACCAACACCAACAATGTACAGTTTTCCACTCAACATTAGAATAAAATTTCGTAATGCAATTTATCCCTTTACTGGAAAGGATCGATGAATGGGCAGTTAACTATATGATCTGAATTCATTGGACGGGCTAGACTTACTGTAATAAGATCATCTGATTTGAATGAATCAATATCAGCTTTAGTTTCTAATACTTTGGCATTTTCTGGATCATTCCATTCAATCATGAAAATTCTCCACATTGGGCTGTATGTTTCATCACCTGGTGCAGATGCTGAAATTCCTGCTTGGAATCCTAAAGGTCCAGAACCCTTTATACCATTTTTAAATTGAAATAGGTCAACTGCGGCTGCGCTTGCAATCAGATTAGCAGATGTTGGTGCATCTGTTACTCCCATCATTCCTGCAGGACCTGAAGGTGTTGCGTCAGTTACAATGTAATAGATTGTTTTACCATCTGGTCCCCAACCACGATGTGCAATGAATGTAACAGTCATGTTTTCGTTGTTAATGTCTAATATTTGTCCTCCACCATAAGGCATATCATCAGTAAGTGTTTTGTTATCTTTAACAATCATTTGTCCCTCTGGCCAGATAATTTGAGGCATGTTAATTACAACTTCAGTATCTTCAAGCGTAATTCTTCCTGTCTGTTCTGCCTCTATAATTGCTTGTGTAGAATTAAGAACTTCTGGAACCTGTCCAATTTTCCAAGAGATGTTAGTTACTGAAGCTAATGCACTGTATTCATCAGTTTGAGCTGGTGTGCTTGAGAAGACTTCATCCTGATAACCATGTATTCCATCACCATCCACTCCATCAGTAAACATGTAAACAGTTTGTAATGCTTCTTTTGGTGTATTACTAAGAGGAGGAGCTAGCTCTACCTTCCATTCTTGCTTCTCTGTAATCAAATCAGCATGAGTTTCATCATTAGAATCAGTAATTATGTAATAGACCAGTTCTCCATCAAATGTTCCCATATGCAATGGGATGGTAGCTGGAACATTTGCTCGCGATAATAGTAAAGTTGGTTCTACTTCTTTTTCAGCTTCAATTTTTTGCATTATCACTTCGGTTGGTTGTCCACGAATCCAACCGTCAACACTTACTGTTGCAGAAAATGGTTCTGTACTAGAAGTGTGTAATGCTAAAGCAGCTCCTGTAAATTCAAAAGAACCAGCGCTGGTTCCAGGTTTTACTAATGATAAACCATAAACTGTATCGTCATCAACAGTCCAAGTTGGTTGGCCTATTGCTTGGGTATTAGGAATTTCATGTAAAACAACAATTTGAACTGGTTCACTTGCTGTATAGGTAAGTGAACCATCATACAACGAACCTGTATTTGGAGAAAGAATCAGAGCAAGTTGATGAGATTCATGACCTTGTCCAGGATCTTGTGAAGAAGTAATGGTTTGAGTGAAATGGATTTTTTTTCTTGAACCTGCATCTACAAATTGTTCAGTAATGGCTGGAATTGAAATTATTCCTGCAACAACAACAGAAATTGCAACAATTGCAATTATTTTATTCAATAAAATCACGATCTGATATTCCTTTAAATCTGTTTGTCCAACTTTCTAGTTTATTTTTGCCAATTCAAACTCATCATGCAAAGCCTGTACTGTGGATTTACAGTCTGAATTTTTTACAACAAATGCTAAATTAAGTTCTGAAGAACCTTGAGTTATCATTGTAACATTAACTTTCTTTTTTGTAATAGAACCAAACACTTTGGATGCTACACCAACAGTTCCTCTCATTCCAGAACCTATCAGTGCGATAATTGCAACATCTGCTGTTACTTCAAGTTTTTTGATTATCTTTCCTAGTAATTCCATTTCTAATGAGCTAACTGCTTTATCCAAATCAGAATTTTTTATAACAACGGATATACTTGATTCAGAAGGATTTTGAGAGATCATCATTACGTTTACCCCAGCATTTGCTAAGGTTGTAAATATTTTTCCAGCAGTACCAAGTGCACCAACCATACTTCCACCTCTAATATCTATCAAACCATTATTACGAATTGTGCTGACACACTTTACAGTTTTTTTAGTATTAGGTCCAGGAGTTGCAGTAACAAGTGTTCCTTTATTTTTTAAATTGAAAGTGTTTCTTATTCTCATTGGAATTTTTTTAGACAGTAATGGTTCGAAAGTTCGTGGATGAATCTGTTTTGCACCAAATAGTGACATTTCAATTGCTTCAACATAAGAAACTTCTTTGAGGATCTTTGCATTTTTTACAATTTTTGGATCGGCAGTCATTAATCCGTCTACATCACTCATTAGCCATATTTCATCAGCTTTTACGGAAGATGCTATTATTGTTGCAGAATAGTCAGATCCTCCTCTACCAAAAGTAGTAGTTCTTCCATGCTGATCGGCGCCAGCAAATCCTCCAACTACAGGTATTACTTTTTTTGCAAATAAGGAATCAATATTTTTTAAAACACGTAGTCTAGTAGTATCTAACAATGGTTTTGATTCACCAAAATTCGAATCTGTAACAATTCCAATTTGCTTGCCTGTAAATGGTTCAGACTTTAATCCTTGATCTACCATTGCTGCAGAAATAATTTTGCTTGAGAGTCTTTCTCCATATGAGATTAGATAGTCTAAGGAACGTGGTGTTATCTCCCATAGTAAGATCATGCCATCAACTAGTGCTACAAGTTTCGTGAAATCAGAATCCAAATCTGCTAAAAGTTGTTTTCTTACTTTAGACTTTGAGATTGTTTGCTGTGCAAATTTTTTGTGTTTTTGAATTATTTTATTGGTGAGTTGCTTAACTTGGTCTTTTTTTTCTTTTTTAATTAAATTAGATATTTCTAAAAGATCATCAGTGATTCCGCTTATAGCTGAACAAACAACAACTATCTGATTTCCTTTTTTAAGTGAGCTTAGGTGTTTTGCAATATCTTTGACATGTTTTGGTGTTGAGATGGATGTTCCACCATATTTCAGTACGAGTTTCAAATCAGTATAACCTGTTTTAATTAATCCTTAAATTCTTTAACTTTCTACACGTGGGGCCAAATAGAAGTGAATTCTGCCAATATTTGCTACCTTGAATTCTATTCTTAGTGGTTTAGCACTTGAATATTCACAAGTAACAGTACCAGCTTTTGTACCAACTGCTTTTACGACAGGATTAAGATATTCCAAGCTATAGGTTCCAGTACTTTCTGCTTTAACAGACAAATCTAGAATGTCTTCTTTGTTTTTTTCAAGTTCAATTACTACTTCGCCAGAATCACCCTTGCCTGAAAACTCTGTACTAGATTCTGATGCAGTTATTGTAAGATAATCTGAAACTACTTGAACATCTCCTAAAATTTTATCAAATGCTGTTGAGGTTAGTTCAATTTTTGCATCATATGGAATTTTTGGAAGTGGGGTGTCAGTTGCTGAGCTTTCAATTAATCTTATTTTGTATTTTTTATTTTTACCAATTGTTACAAGAAGCATATTGTCTTCAGAAATGCTGATTTCAATTCCATCGTTTTTGTCAGCTCTTTTGATTAGCTTTGAAAATTCATCTATACGTACACCAAATTTTATGTCACTATCGCATTCATACTTTTCAAATGCAGAGTTTGGCCAAGATATATCGATTAATGCAACGTGTGATGGGTCCATTCCTCTGAAGGTTATTCCTTCAGCAGATGCTACAAAGGTGGCTTCTTCTACTAGGGTAGATATTGCAGAGATGATTGCCTTTAGATCATCAGAACCACTTGTTTTTGCTGAAAATACCAAATCAATCACTTGTTCTTAATGCTCAAGTTAAAAGTTATGCGTAATTACGCCATGTATGGTTACATTTTACACATCGATAAAACTGCGTTGTTGGTTCATCCGCACTACGGGTTTGAAGCATCCACCAAACTGCTTCATCATGACCGCATTTCCCACAATCAATTTTGATTGTTGGTAATGTTTCTTGTCCTTCAGATTCTTCTAAAACATTGAATTCAGAAACGTCTTCTTCTCGTACTTTTTTTGTTGTTGAAGTGCTTCCCTCAGTATAATCACATTTAGGACACCTTAGTCCAGAATCGCTTTTTTTAAGTCGCACCTCACAGTTGGGGCAAAATTTCATTTAATTTCACTTTATTTTTGAATTAAATAATTTTTTTAAATTTTCAGAAATTTTGATTGCAGATTCTGTTGCTTTGGTAATTTCTTTCAAAGGACTGCTTTTTGATGTATTTACACGCATCCAGCATTCATTGGTTAGTGGATGTTTTATAATAACACCAGCAAAGTCAATCGCAGAATCTTTTAGAAGCTCGTGTTGAATGATGTATAGAGTAGCAACATCTGACTCTTTTATGGAGAGGTTGACTTCCTTTGAGGATGAGTTTATTACTTGAGCTTGCACGTATTCGAAAAAAGAACTTATTGTAGATATAAATCATTATCAGCAATTGTGATGGGCGGAAGTAGTATCTCAGAAATTGAGTTAGTAAAGGACAAAGACGAGTTTTCTTCAGATGAGAGAATTACGATAAATGTAAAATTTTCTGTAAGGGGATCTATTCGGGATGATTTTAATGAAAAAAACTGGACAAAGGCT
>JADFGC010000001.1:0-82979 GCA_022567895.1 Nitrososphaerota archaeon | reverse complement strand
TTTTGTTCATCATTTGAGCTTGAATTTGTGGATGAGAGTAAAACAAGTCTAAAAATAAAGAATTTCAATCAGAGAGGGAAACGAGATATGCTTTCTGCAAAATATATTTCGCAAAGAGAAGGATACACTCATTTTGTTTTACCTCTATCAATAACTGGTTGAAAATTTTCTAGTTAGGTTTCATCAAAATTTTTCCAAACAAACCTTTTCCAGTTAGCATTTTTGTATGAGCTTCTGCTGCTTGCTCCAAAGTATATTCTGAATCAATTATTGCTTTGATTTTGCCTTGAGACATCCAGTATAGTCCTTGTTCTAATTCTGCTCTTGAACCCTGAGTGGAACCAAGAATGTTTGTGCCCTTAAAGAAAACATGTCGAAGATCAGTTTGAACGTCATAACCTGTGGTAGCGCCAGTTGTAACAACTGTAGCACCGTACTTTAGCAGGGTTAGTTCTTTGTTCCAATGAGTGCCTCCAATGTGCTCATAAATTACATCAATTCCGGCATCTTTGCCTTTTTTCTTTGCTATTTCCTTTGCGACTGCTCTTACTTCTTTGTGCCAATCCTCTTTTCTGTGATCAACTGCATAATCTGCACCTAGTTCTATACACTTGTCTAACTTGTCAGGACCTGCTGTTGCAATTACATCACAATTGTACAATTTTGCAATTTGAATTCCAAAAGTTCCCATACCAGAACCACCACCCATAACCAATACGGTTTGTCCAGGTCGAATCTTTGCTCTTCCAACTAGCATATGCCAAGATGTTAACAGGGCCATTGAAGCAGCTGCCGCTTCATCATAGCTTAAATTTTCAGGAATTTTTACAACATTAACTTCTGGCAAATGAGTAAACTCACAATATCCTCCCCATAATGGACCTGTCTGAAATCCCCAAATCTTTCTATTTCGACAATCGTATTCTCGTCCACTTGTACATGCCTTACAAATCCTACAACTAAGGTTTCCATGTGAGACTATTCTATCACCAATTTTGATGTGTTTTACATCCTCTCCAACTGTAACTACTTCACCAGCAGCATCAGTTCCAGAAATGTGTGGCATGGGAATCTCAATTGGTTTTCCTCGCATTCCCCAAATGTCATCATAGTTTAATGCTGCAACTTTAACTTTGAAAACAACTTCTTTTGGTTTTGGTTTTGGTTCATCAATATCTTTAATTTTTAAAATTTTTGCAAAATCATCATCAGTAGTATATTCTTCGTAAACTAATGCTTTCACAAACTAGAATATTTTTTGGGACTTAATATTTTATCACTATAATACTGCCTGAACAAGTTGACTACCAACTATTCTATAAACTGTTTGACATCTTTGACAAGCCAATAGCTCGTTTGGTAATAATTTCAATTCTACCTTTACCTTTTCTAGTTCACATTTAAGACAGAATTTTCCAGAACCCAACTTTATCACATTAACCAGTAGTTAACAAAAGAATTGCTCTTGCAAGATCTCCTTTTGCTTCAGCAAGTGCACTTTTAGCTTTTTCTTCATTAACTCTTGCTTGTTGACATACAAGCTGTACATCTTCATCTGAAAATACTGGAACCTCTAGTTCTTTTTCTTCATAGCCATCGGCAGTAACTGTAAAAATTGAGCTGTCTTTAGCTTTCATTTCAGTTACTTGTGGTTTTGAAAGAATGATTTCTTTCTTGTCGGTCTTGATAATTACCTCTTGTACATTTGGGACTTCTTGCATGTCTAATCCCATCTTGTCCATCATTCTTCGCATTTGGCGATTTCCACCACGCATCATGATGATCCATTTCCCTTTTCATGACTTTTTAAACTATCTCTGATTTTTACAGCAACACCTCGTTTTTGCTCAAGAATCATTTTTGAGGGCAAAACTGCACGCCCAACAGCAATGACTTTTCCCTTGAATAACACGGGGGTATCAGCTGAAATCATTACATTTTTGCCACACCACGTAACATGCTTACAAAAAACTGACCTTCCCTCTTCAACAAAGGGTTTTGCGTCTGAATTTATCTCCAAACAATTTTCTTTGAATTTTTTACTCTTCAAAAGCATTTGAGCAAAGTGAGGACTAATTGCTAATCCTCCATCAATTCTCAGAGTACAAAGAAGTTTTCCATCATGGTATACGTTTCTAATACGCCCGTTCTTTTTTGAGAAGGTAATCTCAAGGTTCTTTGGAAGATGTCGTGAAGCCCCACTTCCAAACAATGCATCAATAGTATGCTGGAGTTTTAGAACATTATCCATCACACATAGACCAATTTATTCTACATATTAGTTCAGTACCTAACTATATTTTTTGTAATAAACTATATTTTTTGTAATAAACTATATAGATAGTTAAATTTGCTATAGAGTATGGAAGAACTAGTGGAAACAAGAAAAATCCAGTTTACAGGAAAGTCTTCATACATAATTTCTTTGCCAAAACAATGGATTAGGGAACTTGGTCTTAAACGAGGAGATCAAATTAGGATTGCAAGACAAGGTTCTTCATCATTACAAATCTATCCTCCAAAATTTCATTCAAAGATTTCACAAAAAGAAGATGCAACGATTGAAATAGATATTGAAGAAGAGCCAAAATCGATAATTAGAAAACTTATTTCACTTTACTTTTTGGGTTACAAGACAATTAATGTAAAACCAAAAACTGGAAGACTAAAACCTGCTCAAAGAACCGCAATTAAAGGAGCAGTAAAGCGGATGTTGATGGGCTCTGAAATCATTTCAGATTCTACTGGTGGAATAACAATTCAGGTTTTAGTTAATTTACTAGAGTTATCGGTAGATGGAGCATTTAAGAGAATGATACATTTGGCAAAATCAATGCTAAATGATGCTATTTTAGCAGTTAAAGAAGAAAATCTTGATCTTGCAGATGAAGTGATAAACACGGATGATGAAGTAGATAGGTTTGGTTTCTATATTATACGTCAGCTAAAAATTGCAATTCAAAATGAACATATGTTAAAAGAAATGGGATTAGGAAATGCAAGAAATTGTCTTGGTTATAGATTGGTAGTAAAAAATATTGAAAGAACGGGTGACCATGCAGTATTAATTGCAAAAGATCTTTTAGAATTTAAAAAAGGCATTAACAAAGAACTTTTAGCAAAAATTCAGGAAATGAGTGATTTTTCGGTTTCAGTTTTAGATGATTCCTGTCTTGCTCTTTTCAAAGAAGATTACGTTCAAGCCGAAAAAACAATTGAAAAAGCAAATGAAATTACAAAATACGAAAAGAGGGTTCTTGATTCAACAAAATCTCTAAAGGATGATGAAGAGGTTTTTCGAGTTAGAAGAATGGTTGAAAATATTCGAAGAATCTCAGAATATGCTAGTGATATAGCCGAAATTGTGCTCAATATCAATATAGAAAAAGCGTTAAAGAAGACTAGATAACCAATCGGTATGAAAACTGCAATTTTGATTACCTATGATAAAGAGGATGCGGTAAATGAGGCTACAGCCCTATGTGATTCAGCAGGTTACAAAGTTCCTAAAATTATTAAACAAAAATTTCTGAAGAGGCCAAAATATGGAATTAGTGAGGAGATACTGAAGAGATTAGAAGATGATGCAAAAAAAATCAGACCTGATGTAATTGTGTATGATGAGATTCTAAAACCTAGTCAAAATTACAATCTTGCATCAAAATTACACAGAAACATACTGGATCGTGAAGCATTGATTTTAGAAATTTTTGAAAGTAGAGTATCTAATTCTGAATCAAAGTTACAGGTAAAGTTAGCTCAAATGCGTTATGAAATGTCTAGAGCCAGAGAAAAGGTAAGACTAGCTAAAATGGGTGAGCAGCCTGGATTTTTTGGAATTGGAAAATTCGAAGTTGATGTTTACTATAATGATATCAAACACAGGATGGAAACTATAAAATCTAAATTAAAAAAGGCAGTAAAGCAACGAGAACTTCATAGACAATCAAGAAAGAGATTAGGGTTTAAGACAATTTCGCTTGCAGGTTATACTTCAGCTGGAAAAACTACTTTATTTAACAAACTAACTGGAGAACAACGCCAAAAGGGAGACGAGCTTTTCACTACTCTTTCAACAACAGTAAGAAGGTTAACAATAAAACAAAAGGCATTTTTAATTTCAGATACTGTAGGTTTTATCAGTAAACTTCCTGCGTACATGATTGAGGCCTTCAAATCTACTCTTGAAGAATTGCTATATTCTGATTTGGTTGTTGTAGTAATTGATGTAAGCGATTCATTATTTGATCTAAAAAAGAAGTTCAAAAGTTGTAAAAAAACACTAAATGAAATTGGTGTTGAACAAGACAGGATTATTTATGCCTTGAACAAGGCAGAATTACTGGATCAAAATGAAATTTTAGAAAAGGTAGGATATTTGGGATTAGAAGAAAATAAAAAATGGATTCAAGTTTCTGCTAAAACTGGACAAAACACAAAAGAGTTTAAAGAATTAATAAAAAATGTAATAGATTCCCAAGACAAACCAATGACAAAGAAAAAATCCCTAAAAGAGGAGCTAGAAAAAATCTATGGTAATTGAAGTTCTAAGAATTGGACAACGTCTTGTAAGAGATGATAGAGTTACAACACATGTTGCTTTAGTTGCAAGAGCATTTGGTGCATCTAAAATTTACATGAATGAGGTTAATCCTGAGATAAAAGATACGCTTGAAAAGATTAACAAAACTTGGGGTGGCGATTTTGAAATTTCATTTATTGATAATTGGAAAGAGGTCATAAAGAAAAAGAAAGATTCTGCCAAAATTGTTCATCTTACCATGTATGGTGAAAATGTTAATGATGTTGAATCAAATCTGAAAAACGAACAGGATTTGTTAATTGTGGTAGGAGCAGAAAAGGTTCCAATGGAGATTTATGATTTGGCAGACTGTAATGTAGCAATTGGAGGCCAACCTCATTCAGAAATTAGTGCCTTGGCAGTTTTGTTAGATAGGATTTTGAAAGGAAAACAATTCCATGTTCCTTTTGATAATGCACAAAGAAAGATCATTCCTACAAAACAAGGCAAAAATGTCGTGGTGAACAAGACAAGGGATTAATAATCCTAGAGAATCAGGAATTTAGATTGGTTGACAAATACGAAGATCCTTTTGTAAAAATTTCTGCAATGATTGGTGGCGATGAATATCTCAAAGTTGCACGTTCACTTTTGAAAGCAGAAGATGCAACTGATGAAGAAATTGCAAGCTCTACTGGACTAAGAATTAACATGGTTAGAAAAGTTCTCTATGACTTGTTTGGAAAATCACTAATTACTGGAATTAGAGTCAAGGATGAAAGAAAGGGCTGGTTTGTTTACAGATGGCGTTCAAGACGAGAAGAAGTTGAGAACTTTATTGAAAATCAGAAAAAGAAGATTAGTGAAAGACTACAACAAAGATTAGATTATGAGAGTTCTTCTGAATTTTACCACTGTGGTAATGTAGATTGTCCAAGAGTTACCTTTGAGGACTCTTTAGAGGCAATGTTCAAGTGTCCTTCATGTGGTCAGGTTCTAAATCTAAAAAAGAATGATAAAGTAAAAAAGGCGTTTGCAAAAAAGATCGACAAAATTAAAAACGATATGCAGCAAGTTTTCTGAGTCTTAAGTCTTTGTGGTGGAAAACTGGACATAACCCTAAATACAAATTGGGGGCAACATGAGATAAATCATGTCAGAACAAAAATCTCACGAGTATAATATTTTCCAACAAAAATGTGATCTCTTGCTAAAAGAAGATGAAGTAAGATTTGCAGGTCTGATAAATAATATGGGTAAATTAGTTGTTGGCGGATTCAGAGAAGGAATATCACCATATGAAGATGAAGCTGAACGACAAAAAATGTTCATGGAACTTGCATTACGAGTTTCTATGAGAATGGAATTTGATTATAGTTTAGGTCCTGTAAAATTTTCTGCCTCAAGAAGAGAAAAAGTCGTGATGATGAGTTTTCCAATTAACAATAATGTTCTGATGATATCTGCAGATCCTTCCATCGATATTGAGAAATTTGCTAAAAAAACACTCAAAATAATTGGTAAACTGTGACTACTGAAACCACAGAAGAAACTTCCTCTCAAGTTGACGTTTCTGTATGCGATATTATGAAGGGCAATACGTCAGAAATTATTAAAAAAATGGAATCACAGATTCCTACATATTTTCAAATGCATTCTGATGTATACACTGAATTTCTACATACTATGGATGATTTGTTTGGAACATGTTTTATTGCAGAAAAAGAATTTTTTGATAAATTAAACTTCGATCAATATACTCTGAAACTTTTTGACAGTTACTGGAAAAATATAACAAAAATGTATTCATCCCAAATTGACATGTCAACTAATTTTTTGCGAGCATATTCTCAAATGAGAATTTCTGGAATAAAATTATTTGATAATTATATGCATGTAATGATGGAGTCATACACGAAAATGCTTTCTCAGTACAATTCCTCACTTGGAAATAAGTGACAGAATTAAATTATGGCTCTCTTAGGTGATAATCCTTGACTCAGATTACTACAATTAATCCAGCTACTGAAGAGCAGATTGCTAGTTATGATCCTATGAGTAAGGAAAGAGTCAATCGTCTTGTAGAAAAAGCTAAAAGAGCATTTCCTGAATGGAAAAAAGATCTTGAGAAAAGAAGGGGTTACATTTACAATCTTGTTCAATATCTTAACAAGAACAAAAAAAAGCTTGCAGAAATTGCAACAGCTGAAATGGGCAAAACTATCAATGAGTCAATTAGTGAAGTTGAAAAATGTGCATGGGCACTAGAGTTTTATGCAGATCATGCCAGTAGTTTTCTTTCAGAAGAAATTCTCAACACAGATGCAAGAAAAAGTTTCATCACTTTTGAGCCACTTGGAGTTATTGGTTCAATCATGCCTTGGAATTTTCCATATTGGCAGGGATTACGATTTGCTGCTCCTTGTTTGATGGCTGGAAATACCATCATAATGAAACCCTCGAGTATAACTATTCAATGTGGAATTGAAATTGAAAAGGCCTTTCTAGATTCTGGTTTTTCAGAGGGAATTTTTCAAACTTTGGTTGGAAGCGTAGAATCTGCAAATTACCTTATTGATTCTGATGTAAATGCAATAACATTCACAGGCAGTACATATGCAGGCTCAAAGGTAGCGGAAAGATCCTCGGCAAATTTGAAAAAATGTATTTTAGAGTTGGGAGGAAGTGATCCCTTTATCGTTTTAGAAGATGCAACTATAGACAAAGCAGCAGAGGGTGCTGTCAAAGGTCGATTTATCAACTGTGGACAAAGTTGCATTGCATCAAAAAGATTTTTCGTAGTGAAAAACGTAGCAGATGATTTTATTGAAAAATTTGTGAAAAAAGCTTCGGAATTAAAAGTTGGTGATCCAACAAAAACTGAGACTGATATTGGTCCACTATCTAGTAAAGAAAGTCTTGAAACAATTTCTGGCATAGTTGAAGATGCAAAAGAAAAAGGTGCTGATATTCTTTTAGGTGGTTCTGAGATAGATGGAAAAGGTTACTTTTATCAACCAACTATTATGAAAAACATAACTCCTGAAATGAGGATAGCAAAAGAAGAAACATTTGGCCCTGTTGCACCAATTACAATTGTAGATAATGAAAGAGAAGCAATTCGATTAGCAAACGATAATGAATTTGGACTAGGTGCAAGTATTTGGACTGAAAATCTAACTAAAGCAGAACAATTATCACGAAAAATTGAATCTGGAATTGTTAGTGTAAATAATGTAGTAATTTCTGATCCACGAATTCCATTTGGAGGAATAAAACATAGTGGATTTGGACGAGAGCTTTCACGTTATGGAATGTTAGAATTTGTTAACATAAAATCGGTTAGATTCTATGAGAACCTTATTAATCATCACTATGTAGAATAGCTCTAGAGTTTTTTTATTTATTAGCTAATTGTCTTGACTTTATAAAGATCCAAATTTTCTTTGTCATTTCACTTGGAGTGACAGGTTTTGTACCGAAAATTTGTTCCACTGTTTCTGTTCGTCCTGCAAAGTTAATTGCATAACCACCGAATGGTTTTCTTTTAGATTTGCTTTTAGATCTACTCTTTGATCTACTTTTTGTTTTTCTTCGACTCTTAGCTTTTGTTTTTCTTCTTTTTTTAGCTGCCAATATCGAAATTTTATGACGGTTTTAGTATAAGAACTTAGAGGTTAAATCAAGTGTAACAATTTGTGGTTTGAGAATGAAATATTACAATTTTGTATAATGTAAAACAAGTTCATTCTTTTGTTGTTTTATTTTTTTTAGTTTAAGTTTAGTTGATTTTGAAATTTTTGAAAATCCAAGTCCTTGTACTAAACTAATCGATTTTGTACCTCCTATAAGAAATGGAGTTACAGTTACAATAATTTCATCAAAAAGACCTTGTTTAATAAATTCCCAATTAACAGTTCCACCACCCTCTAACAGGAGTTTTTTTATTTTTCTTTTTTCAAGTTGTTTTAAAAGTTGCTTTAAATTTACTTTGTTTTCTCCAGTAACAATGATTTCTAGAGGGTATTTTTTTAATCTTTGAAGATTTTTGTTAGAAATATTTTTTGAAACTGCTAAAATTGTTGGAATCTTGTTACATGTCTTGATAATTTTTGATTTTGATGAAATTTTACCTCGTGAATCTAGAATTATTCTTATTGGATTTTTTCCTTTGGCATATCTTACTGAAAGAATTGGATCATCACGCCGCAAAGTATTTTGTCCAATTAAGATTGCGTCAACTTTAGAACGTAGTTTGTGAACTCTAATTTTATCTATTTTTGATGAAAGATTTGAATCACCAGTTTTTGTTGCTATTTTTCCATCAACAGAGATTGCTGCACTAAGAATAACATGTGGTCTAGATTTTGCCATGAACGATTTTACCTCCAATAATTACAGCTCTTATTGCGTTTTCTGATGCTCGATGAACAATTGATGCATGTGGAGAAAGCATTGGTTCTAAATCAATTGAATGTTTATTAATTAAAACACAATCTGCGAGTTTTCCACGTTCTATTGTACCTATTCCTTTTTGCAAAAGTTTTCCAGCGTTTACAGTTGCCATTTTAAGAATTTGTTTTGGATCAATTCTTTTTTTGCTTGTTGCCATGGAAACTTTCCAAAGATAATCCATTTCTCTAAACATGTCAGGAGAGTTGATCATTACATTATCGGTTCCAATTGCAATGTTGCATCTTGTCTGAAGCATCATTTGCAAATTTGGAATTCCTTCTGCCAAGGAAGCATTTGCTCTTGGACAAATCACTATCCCTCGAGTCTTTTTTGAAGCTAGAAATAACTCGCTTTTTGATGCCTGAGTCATGTGTATCAAAAAATGAGGTTTCAGTTGTAAAGCGCGAATTACCTCAGATTTTCTAGTCATACGTTTTGAGACATTTACGCTACCTTTTGTTTCAGCAGCGTGAATAGCACGGAGTTTTTGGGTTCTAGAATAGAATCTAAGCACGGAATTACTGTTTTCATTTGCCCCACTAACGCCAATTCCATCACATTTTTTTAAAATCTCAGATAATTCAGCTCTTTCTTCTGATGGCAGGTCTATGTTTTTTTTAATTTGATTTGAATTTTGATAATATTCAATTCTACCTAAAATTATGGATCTGATTGGCACCTTTGTTAGAACTTTTTTAAGAATTTCAACTCCTTCTATTCCGCCCTCCCTAAAATCAACAAAGGTTGTAATTCCTTTTTGTATCATAGATTTGCAAGTGTTTTGCATAAAGCTTGCTAGTTGTGAAGGTTTTGTTTTTTTGAGAACTTTTGGTTTTACGCCAAATACAGGATGAATTCTTTCATCAACTGATTTGTGTAGTGTGACATCTTTTGCAATAGAATCACCAATATGAGTATGTGAATTGATTAGTCCTGGAATCAATAGCAATCCTTCACAATCAAAAGTTTCCTCTTTTGCACTTCGTTGAATATTTTTTTGAATTCGTTTGAATTTTTGATTCGAGATTTGAATGTTTGTTGATGAGATGTATTCTAAATCTTTACCTAAAAGTACACTTGAATTTTTTAATATCATGACATTTCATAAATTTCTGGTTTTTCTTTTCCAGAATCTCTGATCTTTCTTATTGTGTCAAGTGATTTTGTAGCTAGTTTTATAGCCTCTCTTGAAGTAGTTCCAGTTCCAATTCCACAATTGAGAGTTATTCCTTGTTCTTTTTTTATTAAATCAAGAAATTCTCTTGCGTTTTCTTTTGAATTTTCACTTGAAACTACCATAAAGTTGTCACCCCCCACGAAAAATGTCATTGCTTTTTTGTTAAGGAAAAATTCAGACATTTTTGCATAGAGCTTGAATATTGAAGAAGAGATTTCGTATGGTGATTTTGTTTTTCGTGTAGATGTAAGATCTTCAACATCCAAATGCATTATTGTGACCTTTTGATCTGTTTTACCATTCAAAAATCCGTAGATGTTATGCTCCCTATTCAAAAATACCTCTGATTTTTTTCCATCATGAGCTTTGAGATTAGCATCAAATGGAGATTCGGCATAACCAATTGACATCGAAAGTTTTAGGTCAAATATTGTCTCTAATTTTTCCTGGATTTCAATATGGTCATCAAGAAATAGGCCATTTGTTATAGCAAAAAATTCATCAGATCTATTAAGAAAAACTATACAGTTTTTCTCTGAAAATAGTTTTTGTACCTCCTTGTATAGTGAGGCTTGAAGCATCTGTAACTCGTGTTCTCTATCACTACCTAGAGTGAGAGTCCATGGTCCATAGCCGTTAATCTTGATGATTGTAAGTTGAATCATTTCTGAATCCTCTTGAGTTCGGTTGAAATTTTTACTACAGCCTCAACTGCTCTTTCAGCAACTGGTCTTATTCTAGCATAAGCATGTCTTTCCTGCATTCCAGGACCACTAATTCCTAATGAAACTGGTTTTTGATATTTTACAGATAATTCAGTTAATTTGTTTGCAGCCGAATGAGCAATCACTTCATCATGTTTTGTTTGACCTTTAATTATTGCACCAAGTGTTACAACAGCATCAACATCTTTTTTCTGCAACAATGTATCAACCAAAATTGGCATATCAAATACTCCAGGAACTTTACAGGTGTATTTTACATCTAGTTTTAGTAATTTTGCTTTTTCTTGAGCAACTGAAAGCATCCTAGATGTCACTTCCTCGTTAAATTCTGAAGCCACTATTGCTATATTCAAAATTAATGCACCTTAGCGTATTCAATTAGTTCTTTGCCATCAATAAGTGGGATGGCATTTTGTTTTGCGTATTTTTGTGCTTTTTCAAAAGACAGTGCTGAATATGTCTCAGCATCCATCATTTCACAAATAGCAGTAACGGGGGTAAGTTCAGCTACTTGTGCTAAATAAACTGACATTTCTGTGTGACCTTGCCTATTTGCAAGTAAACCCTTTGAAGCTATCAACATTGGAACATGCCCAGGAGTCTTAAATGATGAGACAAACTTGTTTCTTTTATTTTCAATTTTGTGTAGATTTGCCATTTCTCTAATTGTTAGAGCTCTATCTTGGTCCGTAATTCCGGTGTATGTTTGATAGTGGTTTATTGAGATTGAAAAAGTTGGGTGATCACCATATGGTGCAAGACCCATAATCATTTCTTTGGAATGAGAATCAAATGAATCTGAATTTAAAAGAATATCATGCATGTATTTTAGGCCAAGATTTTGTCCAAATGAATTATCAATAGCAAGACAAAGTAATCCTCCAGCATGTTGACGCATTCTTGCTACATGTTCTGGTGTAATGAATTCAGCAGCAACAACCATATCAATTTCATTTTCTCGTCCTTCAGAATCATGGAGTAAAATAAATTCTCCACGTTTTAGAGATGCAATTGCAGATTCTAGAGACATGAGAGAAATTGTTGAAATTCTAATTATAAAGTTTACTAAAAAACGGGTTATTACCAATAAAGTGGTAAGTTTTTAGGTTTATTTTAGAATGTATTTTCCTAAAATATCGGTTTCAATATTAACTTTGTCGCCAACCTTTTTTGTTTTAAAATTTGTAACTTGAATTGTATGTGGAATAAAAGAAACTGAAACAAGATTCTTTTTGACCTCTACAACAGTAAGGCTGATTCCATCAATTGCAATAGAACCTTTTTTCACAATGTATTTTGCTAATTTTTTTGGAACTTCAAACCAAACTTGAACCTCTTTTGGTTTTTTTAGAATTTTTTTTATGATTCCAACTCCATCTACGTGTCCTAAAACAAAATGTCCCTCTAATCTATCCCCTGCCTTTAAGCTTCGTTCAATATTTACAATACTACCAATTTTTAGATTCCCAAGATCTGTTTTCTTTGTAGTTTCATCAATCATTTCGAATCGTCCCAGATGCTTTGATAGTTTTGTTACTGTTAGACAAACACCATTTAGGGCCACGCTTTGGCCCATTTTCAATCCTTTAGCTTGTTTACCTAAATCTACTGTCATTTGGACAGCACTTCGATTTTTGGTGTTTTTTGTGATATTTTTTACTTTGCCTGTACCTACTACAATTCCTGTAAACATTACTTTAATATCAAAATTTTCTTTGTTATTTGAATTTTAAGATTGAAAATTCTAGTATGGAGTGCCTTTTTCTCTTTGATTTTTGAAGGCTTCAACATACCATTCAAATTCATCTAAAAATCGATTGGCTCTTTTATCGTAACTTTCATCTACTAACTTTCCATCATCATCAAAGACGTTTGTTACTTTTGAGATTGAAAGTAATGAAGAGATTGCTGGTGCACCAAGTTCTGCAAAAATCTGTCTTAGATGATTTCCAGCAAGACTTCCACCAAATCCACCAACAGAATATGAAACTATGGCAGATGGTTTGAAAAAATATTCTTCAAGAAAATAATCCAAAGTGTTTACCATTGCAGGAGATGGGCTATGATTATACTCTGGAGTTACAGGTAGGTATCCATCTGCGTTTTTTATTGCTGATTGAAGGTCTTTCATATTCTGTGGAGGATTTTCCATTTCTTTGTACATCCTATCTAATAGAGGTAGATTTAGCTCCATTGGATCAACAAAAGTCACCTCATGTCCACGTTCTTTTAGTTTGTGTTCCATCCATCTTGCAACTTTGATTCCATTTCTGTCTCGTCTTACAGAACCTACAATTAGAACAATTTTAGCCATCGTTATGCCAGTTTTTGATTTGTGAATTACTTAAACTTGGATCCTACATATCAGTAATACATATCATAATTTGAAAAAAAGGGAAAAAGGAACTACCTATACTCTTCTTGCTCTAGAAGTAGCTTTCTTGTAGGCAGCCTTTCGTTTGCTTGCTGAACGCATAGCAATTCTAAGTGCTCTTCTGGCACTTTTGAGTTTAGCTTGTGCTTTTTTGAGTTCACCTTTTCTTTTGTTAGCAGATCTTTGTGCAATTGCTTTTGCACCGCCAGATTTTCTTCGTGATCCTTTTCGTCTAGAACCACCTTTTCGTCTGGAACCGCCTTTTCGTCTACTTTTAGCACGTCTACGTTTTGCCATTAATGCAGCGAATTTTTTATTTCATAAAAATACTGCAAGTACAATTTGTTTTGCAATTAGTCAAAAGCTACGAGGGTAAATTGACATGTTTTTATTATTTTCCTATAAGTTGTTCATCAAATTACGCAGAAAATGACCTAATTTTTGACTAGAAGGTAAAAGCGTCTCTCAGCATCATTGCAAGCTCACTTCGAGTGTTATCTTTATCCAACGTAAACTTGAGATTTTCTAATAATGTTTCAACTATCGTGCATTGATTTTTTGAGAATTGATAATAACATTCTAAAACCTCTTCAAAAGTATTAGAATGGTCGTACCTCTCCCAAAAGCTATCTGACATAACCTGATAATTTACAAGAAATTGTCTAATTGGTTCTTGAACATTTGGGGAAGTATTGTGTTCAAGTAGTTTCAATAGTAAATGTTCTAGTTTTTTTTCTAATTTTGCTTCATGAATTGCTTGATAGACACTTGTTGATACGATAATATAGTATACACATAATAAAATAAAAAAATTAATCGAGATAGGAGACGAGGATTATACTCTATTCGTGGAGGATTCTACGGATAGAGTGTTTGTACGATTTTTTCTGGGCTCTCCCAGATTTTTTACCTTGGATCGCACTTTTTTGATAGTTTCCTATCGTTTTTCCTCGTCTATATATACGAGGCAAAATAATATTTAAGCTAATTTAAAAAAAACTGATCAGTTGTTTGACTTAATATAGTAAAAATAAATAAATTTTAAGATTATTCATAATTCTCTTCATATATGATGTATATGTTCACTTGATAATGGAGGGGATTTAATGCCAGAAGCGTATGTTTTGATCAATTGTGATTTGGGTTCTGAAGAATCTGTCATTGAAGAGCTAAAACACGTAGATACTGTAAAAGAGGTTCATGGAACTTTTGGCGCATATGATATTGTAGCCAAAGTGGCATCAGATAAACCAGAAACTCTTAGAGAATCAATTACTTGGCAAATAAGAAAAATCAACAATGTGAGATCAACATTAACTCTAATGGGAATAGAAGGGCAAAATTAGAATGGTGATTTGAATGGACAGTTATGATGCAAAACAAATCAAGTGTAAACAATGTGGTAAAGTAATTGGAATGGTTGAGCATGATGCAGAAATTGTTTTTCCAAGATGTGGTAATTGTGCAAATCCATTACCAGAAGGTGATGATATACTATATTCAATTAATAAATCTGTAAATTCACAATAATTTTTTTATTTTTTAGCAATCTCTAAAAGTGCTTTGGCTCTTTTGTAATGCACTTCGTCAATCATTTTTCCTTCAACAACAGTAGCACCTTTTCCTTTTTTTGAGGATTTTAGATAAACTTTACAAACTTTTTTTGCCCATTCAATTTCGGTTTTGTTTGGATGAAAACTCTTATGAGTTACTGAAATTTGATCAGGATGAATAATTGTTTTTCCTGAATATCCTAGCTCTTTTCCAATCTCACAATCATTTTTCAGTCCTTTTTCATCTTTGATGTCCTGCCAAATTGCATCGAGTGCTAAAACACCGGCTGCTCTTGCATCAATTGGAATTTTTGCTCTAGCGTATTTTGCACCTTCTAGTTGTTTTGTATATTCAATTCCCATATCGTTAAGTAAATCAAATACACCAAAAACTAAAGCAGATACACGTTTTGAGCTAGAAGCAATATCATATGCGTTGACGACTCCTTCTGAAGATTCTATGGATGGTATTAGTTCAATTGGCTTTAATTTTCTCTTTTTTTCAAGGCTAGAAATAGCCTTTTCAATTTTTTTCAGCTCTTTTGCATTGTTAACTTTTGGAATAACTATTCCATCTATTCCATTCTGAACTATTTCTTGAAGGTCTGCTGGAATCTTGCCTGAAATAGGAGAATTTGTTCGAGCGTATACTGATGGTGAGTATTTTTTTCGTTCTTTTAGGGCTTTTTTTATCAGATTTCTGGCCTTTTTCTTTTCTTTATCTGGAACAGAATCTTCTAAATCAAAACAAACAATATCTGCAGGTAAGGATTTTGCT
This sequence comes from Nitrososphaerota archaeon, assembly GCA_022567895.1. Lineage (GTDB taxonomy): Archaea > Thermoproteota > Nitrososphaeria > Nitrososphaerales > Nitrosopumilaceae > DRGT01. The sequence continues at coordinate 67,395 of JADFGC010000001.1, read as the reverse complement.
TTTTCTAAAAAGCGAGGATTATTTCCTGGGACAAAAATTAGACTACGATAAAGCTTTGTCATTAAATGACTAGGCCCCTTCTGGCTTCATTAAGATTTTGCCGAAGAGTCCTTTACCAGTAAGCATCTTAGTGTGAGCTTCTGCTGCTTGTTCAAATGAAAAGGTTGAATCAATTGTTGCCTTGATCTTTCCTTGACCCAACCAATACAATCCTTGTTCTAATTCAGCTTTTGTTCCTTGAGTGGAACCAAGAATGTTTGTTCCTTTAAAGAATACATGACGCAAGTCAGTTTTTGCATCATAACCTGTTGTTGCACCACATGAAACTAATGTTGCACCATATTTGAGAAGTGTGAGTTGTTTGTTCCAATGTGTTTGACCAATGTGATCAAATGAAACATCAATTCCTGGTACTTCGCCTTTTTTCTTTGCAAGCTCTTTTGTTATTGCCCTTACTTCTTTATGCCAATCCTCTTTTCTATGATCAACTGCATAATCTGCACCTAGTTCTTTGCACTTGTCTAACTTATCAGGACTTGCAGTTGCTATAACATCACAATTGTATAATTTTGCGATTTGAATTCCAAAGCTGCCAACACCAGAACCTCCTCCCATGATAAGAACGGTTTGTCCTGGGTGAATCTTTGCTCTTCCAACTAGCATATGCCATGATGTTAAAAGAGTCATTGAAGCTGCTGCTGCTTCATCATAACTTACACCATCAGGTATTTTTGCTATATTTACTTCTGGAAGATGGGTTATTTCGTTGAAGGCTCCCCAATTAGGACCTGTTTGAAATCCCCAGATAGTTCTGTTAACACAATCAAATTCTCTTCCATCAGTACAAGCCTTACAAACTCTGCAGGACATGTTTGAATGGGAAACAACTTTGTCACCAACTTTGATGTTTTTTACATCTTCACCAACTGTCATAACTTCTCCTGCTGCATCAGAACCAGAAATGTGTGGAAGTGGAACTGGAACTGGGTTTCCTCTCATTCCCCAAATATCATTAAAATTAAGAGATGTAGCTTTAACTTTGAAAACTACTTCATCAGATTTTGGCTTTGGATCATCAACGTCTTTTATTTTAAGAATTTTTTTAAAATCGTCATCAGGAGCATATTCCTCATAAACAAGCCCTTTCATGAATAGTTTCGACCTTTTTCCCCTAATTATATTTTCTCAGAGTTCAGCGTCGTGTAAACTTGAAATCTCGTTTTGGTTGCTGCATAGACAACAGGATTTGTTTTAGCTGCTCATCTGAAATTTGAGAACCTAATTTTCCTTGTGAAGCCATGCCAATTAGATAATTTTCTACAAGACTTGCCAAATCAGGTTTAACCATTTTTACATTGTTTAATCGCAGTCTTGCATCTGCAGCAAGAATTTGTTTTAGAATTTGTTCTTTTTGAGCTGATATTTCAGAATCATTGTGTGGATGGTCATTATGATCATGGTCATGATGCTCGTGTTCATCCGGGTTTGGATAGCTCATTTAATCACTATGAATATACTTTCAAGTGTGGATTTTCAGTAGCTAGTTCTTTTAAAATTTCAGTTGCAAGTCTATCAAGTTTTTGCATTCCTTGTCTTGAAACAACTCGTCCTTTTTTCTCTACTTTTTCTATGTATCCGAGTTTTTCTAATCCTTGTATTGCGTTTCTAATTATTGCACCACCTGCATCTTTGTGATTAGATGCACCATAACCAACGGGTTTTGCTCCACCATACTCTTTTCTTAATTCATTAACACCTATTGGACCATGAACGTAGATTTTTCTTAATATTGATGCACATCTTGTATGCCACCATCCTCTATCTTGAGGAGGTTTGTCAGCGTGTGCACCAGTTTTAACAAAAGAAATCCAACTTGGAGGAGGAATATCCTCTTTTTTTAGAATATCAGTTAGCTTACTAATCAATACATCAGCGGGTACATCATACACCTTTGCCATGAACTGAAAAACTCGTGAATCGCCTTATAAATCATGGAGCTATTATTTTGCGATATGTATGACCACAAAAGTTGCAAGTTATTCGTATAGATTTGATTGGAGTTCTTCCAACTCTGATCTTTGAATTTATTCCAGGTGCAATGAAACTTTTACATTTCTTGCAAAAAACCATTCTGAGAGCGTATGGCATTTTCACTTTGAGTCGCATGCTAATTTTTCTTGCAAGTAAAGCCTGTCGTTGTGCTAATTTTGGATTTGTTTTTGCATTAGATATTGCATTATCAATTAGAATCTGCATTCGTTCTAGTGCTATTTGTTTTACAACAGGTTTCATACATGAACATAACTTTGGCCCTACAAATTTGGTTCGTTAACGAATAAGATGCGGTCACCGGGATTTGAACCCGGGTAACGGGCTTGGAAGGCCAGCGTACTACCAGGCTATACTATGACCGCCTAAGAGAGCAAACTTTGGTAGCCTACTTAAAAATTGTTTTTTCATATTCATAAAGAATTCGTCCTACAACTACATGTGCTTCTAATGATTTTTTATCAACACTGAATAGCTTATCGATTTTTTTTCTAACAAATTCTGAAAAATGACCCTTTTGAAATCCTCCTATTACAATACAGGAATCATCATCAAGTTTTGATGCAGTGCTTTGATAAGATTCAAGTTTGCCTTCAATAGAAAACCCAATTACTTTTTTTGGTTTAATGTGATCTAACAATTCAGAAAAATTCATTTCCTTTAATTCAAGTAATTTTTCTCCATTACTTTCTACTATTTTTTCCTTGAATAGCTTTTCAATCAATCCAGCAAACCTATGATATGATTTTGGAATTCTAACTTTGTCTCCAATGAAAATTACTTTGTTATCTAGTGTATGAAGAAAAACTTTGATTTTGTTCTCAAGATAAAGTGGTATGGTACATGCTTCAAGCAAGCAAAGATGTACAATGTCTGGTCTTCCTCGTTTGAATTCATTTTCAATTCCTTTCATAGCTGCAAAATGCCACGAATTATCTAGCAAAATATCTGATGGATTTTTTTCTAATTTTTTTGCGTGAGAAATTATAGAAGAATGATTTTGAATTGTTTTAGGAACTAATTCAAGTGCAGATTCTATTATTACTAATGATAACATGATTATGATTATTGCAATTGACTAATGTGTTTTTTAAATTCATCCCATGCAGGTTTTGGTTTTCCATCTACATCAAGTAAACCTGCATTACAAATATAATGACTTAGTCGTTCTGCAACAAATTCACTTGTACCAATGCCAACTGTTCCTTCAACTTTTGATAAATCTATAATGCATGTTCCGTCAGGTTTGTCGTACTGTCTATACCAGGTAAAAGATTCTATTTTTTCCTTATTATCTCTGTAAAAATCAAAGGATGTCAACACGAAATCTAATTGATCCGCTATATTTCCTCCAACAAACTCAGAAGTACTCCAACTGATTTCAAAAAATAATATTTTTTTGTTAGGTACCAGCTCAAGCGCTTTCTCTAGGTCAGCTCTTGCCTCATCAATGGGGTTTTTTACTATTTCATTAAGCGAGTCTGTTGGAAAGTATGTGAAAGCAACAAAATCTCCTTGGCTTAAGTCAGAAACAATATGATCAAGATCTTTGTTAATCACACCATTTAGTGAAAAAGAGTTTCCAATTTTTACATCAGGATGTTTTTCTTTTATTTTGTCGTAAACATTGTTGAATAATTCTTTGTATACTGGGATCAGTTCTTGATCATGTCTAAAGTGTTCATCTGTTTCTCCAGCTATTATTACAGTATCAATAATGTTGTATCGAGATAGTATAACATCTAAAATATTTACGATGTGATCATCTAAAACTGCATGTAGTTTTGGTTTTCCCATCCAATCAGGAAAAGGACCTAGTGTTTTTCCATTAATAATTGAGAAATATAGTGTCACTTTTAGATTATTTTTTTTGTTTAGGCTCATGAAAATATCGGCTTCTTGAAAATTATACTCTCTTTTTTGAGGTTCTACCATATTCCAAAATAGGTATACATTACTTCTACCAATTCCAGTGGAGGCTGCTTCTTCATAGATTTCGTCTAATTGTTGAATGGTTATCTCAGATGCTGGTGCATTCACAACAAGACCAATGTTTTCATTTTTTGTTATCATAGGTTCTATTCCATTTTGTTCTGTAGAAGAAATTGCAAAAATTAATACAGCGATGATTATTACTGCAATTCCAGCACCAATGCCTGCAATAGTTTTACTATTCAATAATGTTGGCAGTTAGTAATCCAAGTAAAAAAGTTATGATGAAATTTCTATCCTGACGTACACCCACTGTATCCACATCCGATACAGAGACTACATCCTTCAACAAAAACTAGGTTATTTTTACACGTAGGACATAGAGTTTCTTCTTTTACTTTTTTAGTTGCAGTACTTCCGACTATAGCTTCTTCAGGTACTTTGAATTGTAGTGCATTATCAACCTGAGTTCTAACATAAGAGTTTGAAATTTCTTTAGTGACAAAATCGGTAATGAAGGTACTTGGTGTTACCTCAAATGTTTTTTCTGTATTTTCACTTGTCATGTGCAAGACTTGGGTTTTTCTTGAACCATCACGATAAACTGTAATTCCTTTTAGACCCATTTCATGTGCTAGCAAGTAAGATGCTTTAACATCATCTACAGTAACATCATAAGGCATGTTGATTGTCTTTGCAATTGCATTTCCAATCCATTCTTGCCAAACTGCTTGCGCCATTAGGTGGTCTGCCCAATGAATATCCATTGCAGTGACAAAGATTTTTTGCATCCATTCTGGAATTTCTGGAATTCCTTTAACAGAACCATAATTGTCTGCAATTTTTGATAATAGTTCATCACTGTACAATCCATTTTCTTTTAGAACTTGTTCAAAGATTTTATTTGTGTAGAAGAATCTTCCAACTGTAACTCTTTTCTCAAACACTAAAGCAAATGTTGGCTCCATTCCGTTAGAGCAATCAGCAATCATAGATAGTGTACCAGTTGGTGCAACTGTGGTTGTTAAAACATTTCTTATTCCATATTTTTTGATTTTTTCAATTAATGCATCCCAATCATAGGAATGTTGATCTTTTGATTTTTCATAATATCCAGCAACAGGAATCTTTCCTTCTGGGAATTCTGTTTTAGAGCAAAGCGAAAACTTTCCTCTAGATTTAGCAAGCGCGACACTTTCTTCCATGGAGTAATATGTTAAGGCTTCAGCTAGTTTAGATTGAAGATCATAGCCTTCTTTAGAGTTGTATGAAATTCTAAGTTTGTATAGAAGATCAGCTACTCCCATTACACCTAGACCAATTCTTCTAGAGTCTTTTGAAGCAATATCAATCTCTTTGACAGGATAAAGATTGACATCAATAACGTTGTCTAAGAATTTAGTTGTCTTTCTGATTATTTCTTCATATCTTTGCCAATCAAATTCGTATTCTCCATCTGCTTTTCTTTTTACAAGATTTGCCAGATTAATTGAACCGAGGTTGCATGATTCGTATGGATAAAGACTTTGTTCACCACATGGATTCGTAGCTCGTATTGGTCCACCTCTTGCTTTTGCAAAAACATTGTATTTGTTAATTTGATCAAAGAAGATCAATCCTGGTTCTGCACTTTTCCATGCAGAAAGTGCAATCAAATCAATTAATTGATGAGCGTTAATTTCACGAATTGGAGCTTTGTCTCTTGGACTTCGAAGCATGTATTTTCCGTCTTCTGTGTTAACTAGTGCATTCCAGAAATCTTCCCAAATTCCTACACTGACATTGAAGTTTTCTAAAATACCTGGTTCAGTTTTGGTTGTGATGAATTTTTCAACATCTGGGTGCCATGCCTCAATAATACCCATGTTTGCACCTCTTCGTTTTCCTCCCTGTTTTACTACTTCAGTCACGGTATTGATGATATTCATGAAGGAAACAGGGCCTGAAGCTACACCTGAGGTTGATGCTACAATGTCACCTTCTTGACGAAGATCAGAATAATTGATTCCAACGCCACCACCAGATTTGAAAATTAGTGCAGCGTCTGATGTTGATTTCATTATTTTTCCCATATCATCTGGCATGTCTAAAACAAAACATGCAGAGAGTTGACCAAGACGACCACCAGCATTCATCATCGTTGGTGAGTTTGGTAGAAAGTCTTGTGACATCATTAGATTATTGTAATCTGAAATTTTTTCTGCATATCTGTCAAACTTTTTGGCAGCAATCAGTGTCAAAAGTTCTTTGAAACCAACTTTCATTTGTCCGTGTTCTGCAAGTATAATGTATTCATTGATTAAAGCTCTAAAGTGCCATTTGTTTAGATAATATTCACCAATTTTGAATTTGTAATTAAAGTTGTCAAGTTTTTCAAGATAAGATTTTGCTTCTTCAATGTTTTGTGTTTGATTGTCTTCTTTTGAAAAGATTTGATTGTCATGCAACAGATCACCTAGTGCTACAAGAACTGCTACTCGTTCAAACATTTGACTTGGGCTTTCCATGATTTCGTTTTTATTGTTACGAATGAGATATCTTGATGCAAGTACTCTTAGACAGTTAAGATCAAATTTTTTGGCAACAGGATCTAAAGTTTGCAGATTTAGAACTCTCTTTTTCTCGTCTCTTAGTTTTCTGCGTTCATGTCTATACAAAATGTAGGACTTTGCAATCTCACTATGGCCTTTTTCGATCAAAGTAGACTCTACTAAATCTTGAATATCCTCAACGCTTGGAGGTCTTGATGCTGAAAATCCATGCTCAACTAATCTTGTTACAACTCCTTCAGCTAGATCATCTGCTAAGTTACGATCTGGTTCAGATGTGGCTGCTAATGCCTTGAAGATGGCATTTGAAATTTTTTCCTTATAAAAAGGATCAACTGATCCGTTTCTCTTACGGATCTGACCGATAGAATTTTCAATTTGTGAATTATCCAATCTTATAACTCCCCGTAAAGGGTAAGAATCAAATGAATATAACTTATGTGGCAAAATTTTTTTCTCTTAGATCAAACTTTGGTTCAATAATATTAACACCGCTACTATGAACTTCATACTGGTGGACTTTAGTAAATTTTGAATTAAGATCTGAAAAAGATCAAAACGTTGATCATGATTTGATCAAAATCAGAGTGCTTGTTACGAATTTCGTATGATGTAAGGTGACTTGCACTTGGGACACTTGTCTGTAAGTTTTTCACCTTTGTAGCAACACTCACCACAGATTGTTACCTCCCTCACAGGCTTGAATGAGGGGATAAGTTGGGCAGTCTTTTCAATTGCTGCCTTGATGTCATCAACCTTGGATTCATCATCTATCTGTAGACGTACCAGTAGGCCTCCATTTAGTATCTTGGCTATCTTGTTGCATTCAGAGATTTTCTCACTTTTGGCTGTAAAACCACCAATTTCAGAGTCTTTTAGGTTAACTCCCTCAGAATAGGAATCTCCCTCTATGGCGTTTAAGAGTGAGTTTTTGCCATATTTTTCACCATCTGATAATGCAAATCTTGAGGAACCTTCACTTTCTGTCATACATATTTTGACATCTTCGCCAAGTTCTTTTCCTTTCTTTGTTGCAATATCAACAGCTGTTTCAATAACTTTGTGTAAGATTTCACGTCCTTTTTTGTTATCTTCATAACCAAGAATGTTAAAGATAGCTTCACGTAGACCGATTAGATTTAGAACGAGTGAAATTGAATTGCGTTGCATGTATTGAGTATTTTTTGCAAGAACTGGATTAAGACCACGTCTAGTTAGATCAGAAATGTCTTTCTTTCTTAATGCCATTGAAGCAAGTGCTGGTTTCATTAATAGAGCTAATCGTGCTCTAAAGTAAGTTTCATCTTTATTTGATTCAAATGCAAGACGTGGTAAGTTAATTGAGATAGACTGTAATTTTATTCCGAGTGAGCCAGAGGCTTTTGTAGTTTGATTAGAAATACCTATACTTGATATAGATCCTTTTGAGAAGATTACTTTTCCGCCAAGGATGATAATTTCTGCAAGAGTTTTTGAGACATCAGTTAGTTTACCTTTTTCATGATCAATGATTAAACCAATCTTTGGAATAGGTGTAATTGTTACATAATTTTTGTAAGCTAAAAGAATTGTGTTAACTATTTTTGTGTCAGAACCTAGTTGAAGTCTAAATGAAACTTGTGTTGTTGTTTTATCATATTTTGAAGCTATAGATACATTTGCAAATGTATCTATAAGTTTGTGTTCTAATTCTGAAACACTCTTTGTGTGTTTTGATAACAGTTGTGCTAGTCCATCTATTACAACTTCTTGTGAAGCTTCTTTTGAAAGCAACAATATAATTATTGAAAGTGAAGAAGTAAGATCATCAAGATCTTTTATTGATGGAATCCTAGATACTCCAAGATATTTGCCGCCAAGATCAATTCCATCTTCAACTAATTCTTTAACATTAACAAAAATGGTGTCAGGTATCAAAGACCAGATTCCTGGGTTTGTGATATGGAGGTCGCCTGATAGGTGTGAATCGGCCACATCCTTAGGCAGGGTGTTCGTGAGTAGGTGTTCAGCGAAGACCTTTTGGCCTGTTTTAAACAGTAATCCTTCAGCCCCATTATCGACATTATTTACATTTGTTAGCATTTCTTGAACATCATAAACAGGCAGACCAAGTCTTGCCAATTTGTTTCGATATTCTTCATGACCATGTTCTAAAAGAACAGAGTTTACCATTTCGCGGATGAGTGCACCAGTAAGATAAGTTGTTTGATATTTGTAAATTCTATTTTCTACTTCTTCAGTTATTTTTTGTGCAAGCTCTAATGGAAGACTTCCTTCACGTACGAGTGATTGAATTATTTTATGTGAATTAAATTCTTCAATTGATTCATGTGAAGTTCGGACATACATTTTTCCACTTTCAATAATTGATCTTTCTTCAATTTGTCGTGCCAAGCTAAGGACCAGTTTTCCAAGATTTGTGATTGTGTATCGTCTTTCAGATTTGTTGAGGGCAACAAGGGATTGCCTTAGTAGTTTTCTGAGGTGGTAGGCAAATTTTCCACTTTCTTTTTTTGACTTGAATCCAGCAAGGGACTTTAATTCTGAATAGGTTAGTGGTCCTTTGGAGTTCAAAATTCTCAAAATATCGATCCTGTTTGGACTAGCCATCACAGAAAAGATCATTCTTACGCGCTTTGACGTAGAATGAAGTAGACTTTCCCGGTGAGGTACCTCTACTTCCTCGCTCAGTTCCATATGCATGTCTAAAAAAATATAGCTAAATAAGGGTTTGTGATAAGTTGTTGATCAAACTATAGATCAGTTCTTATTTACATCTAATACAAACTCAGATGTAGATAGTGCTTGTCCACATGAAGGACACTTTCCATTATAAGGATTCATTACATCTTTTAGTGACTTTAACATTTTTATGTTAGAGATCTTTTCGCTGCACTTACCGCAAGTTATTTCAACTGACATATAAGAGATCATTTTTTTCTAATTAATTAAAAATCTAATTTGATTTTTTTTTATAATTGCACTAAATTAATTTACTGCTTTTCGATAAGGATTCCACGATCATCAAAACCAGTGATTTTGACCCTTGTGCCAATTGGAAGATCAGCAGGGGTCTTTATTCCAGCCATAAATCCTGAGATACTCAAGTCAGATTCCTCTAGTTTGAGGACTACCCAGGCATAAGGAGTGTATTTTTCAAAGCCAGCTGGTGGAACTGTGATAATGGTAAAAGTGACAATTGTTCCAACACCATCAAGTACGGCATTTTCAAATCCTTTGTTACCACACTTTTTGCAAAAGTAAACTGTTGCTAAATGAAGTTCACCACACTTTGTACACTTTCTAGCTAGAACTTTGCCAGATTTTACGTTATCAATAAACTCTTGTTTTGCAGACATGTTATACACTTTGGAAAATGTGAACAGCACAACTTGCACCAGTTGCGCCAAAGTTTTGTGTTAAACCAATCTTTGCATCTTTTATTGTTCTTTCACCAGCTTTTCCAGTTAGTTGGTCAAATACTTCAACAATTTGTCCAACTCCTGTAGCTCCAATTGGATGTCCTTTTGATTTTAATCCGCCTGATGGATTGATTGGAATTTGGCCATTACGTTTTGTTTGTCCTTCACGAACGGCTTGAACACCTTGTCCTTTTTCAAAGAAACCAAGATCTTCAGTGTCTAGTATTTCAGCAATTGTAAAGCAATCATGAACTTCTGCAAAGTCAATATCTTTTGGAGTAATTCCTGCCATCTTGTATGCAGCTTCTGATGCAATCTTTGTGCTTGGAATAGTAGTCAAGTGTTCACGACCTTGAAGTGCTGCAGGGGATCCACCCCTTCCTGATCCAATTACTTGGATGTAATCTTTAGAGTGTTCTTTTGCAAATTTTTCACTACATATTATAACAGAGCTTGCACCATCTGAGAATGGACAGCAATCATAAAGCTTTAGTGGACTTGCAACAACAGCAGACTTCATAACATCATCAACTGTAATTTTCTTTCGTAGATGGGCTTTAGGATTAAGTAAACCATTTTCGTGATTCTTTACTGCAACTTGAGCAAAATCTTCTTCAGTTGCTTTGAATTCAGTAAGATATGCTCGTGCCATAGAGGCAAATAATCCAGGAAACGAAGCTCCTGCTCCACCTTCATAAAAGAAATCTGAACAATAAGAAAAGTAAGTTGTAGTCCAATCAGTTCCTGTGTGAGTTACTTTTTCAACTCCAGTAACTAATACTGCGTCGTAAAATCCTGCATATACATTTACAAATGCTTCTCTAAATGAAACAGAGCCACTTCCACAAGCTGATTCGATTGATAACGATGGTCTTTCTGAAATTCCTAAATTACTCATAACGACAGGTCCCAGGTGTACCTGTTTGTCTGCAACACCAAACACGTTTGAAATGTAACCTGCTTTGATCTCTTTTGGTTCTATTCCTGCACTTTCAATTGCGTCAACTGAAGCTTGAATAGTAATATCAGAAATACTGTCATCTAATCTTCCATATTTGGTACTTCCAGCACCAAGAACACAAACCTTTTCCACAAAAGTTGCTGACCGGATTCCATATAAAAATTAAACAGGTAATTTGAGTGGTTGAAAAAAATTGAAGAAAATTTCTCAAAGATCAATTCAGATTGTTCAAACTAGAAAGATTGTTAAAACAAGAAGTGTGGTCAAACCAACAAAAAGAATTTCAGACTTGCTCAAAAATGAAATCAATCAATACTTTGATGCAAACGGGTATCTTTCATGGTCTGCAAAGAAAAAAAAGTACATAATTCTGGGAACAAACTCTCCAAAAAATGGATTAGTGCAATGTCCAAAGTGTGAGTTGGGTCAGTTAATGGTAATAAGATCCAATAGAACAGGAAAGCGTTTCATAGGTTGCTCAAATTATTATAATGGCTGTAGAGCGTCATCGCCCCTACTTCAAAAGGCTCGACTACGCGCAACAAAGCAAAAGTGTACTAGTTGTGCCTGGCCAATCATTCTGTTTAGATATTCACGAAAACAGAAATGGACTAGGCAGTGCGCAAACATTAACTGTGAAACTAGAAAGCCTAAATCTTAAAGCCTGAATAGATATCTGTTCTTCTGTTTTTTAGTAAAGGCAAAGATCTTCGTATTTTCTTCACCGTATCTAATGAAATATTTACAAAACCAATTCCTTGACGCTTTTTCATATCAAGTAAAATTTTTCCAAAAGGATCTACTACAATGCTTCTACCACAGTAAATATTTCCAACTTGATCGGGTGCAACTACATAACATCCATTTTCAATTGCACGTGTTTTGTTAATTGTTATCCAATGTTCTTCTTTCATTTCTCCTTTAACCCATGCAGAAGGTGCAACTAAAATTTCAGAACCAGAAGATGCAAGCGTTCTAGACATCTCTGGAAATCTCAAATCATAACAGAGTAACATTCCAATTTTTCCAATACTAGTTCTTTGTGGCTTTGCAATTTTAGAACCAGCTACCATCTTTTTTGATTCGCTAAATCCTAATGCGTTATAGAGATGAATTTTTCTGTATGTTGAAACAACTTTGCCTGATTTGTTAATTAGAAATGCTGAATCATAAACACGATTTTTTTTCTTGCTTTTTTCATAAAATGTACCTACCACTTGAATAGAAGTTTTCTTTGCGGTTTTTGCTATTGTTTTGACAAAATTTCCATTAATTGTCTCAGCCAAACTGGCTAATTTGCTTGGAGATTGAGAAGATGATGTATAAAACATCATGAATTCTGGGAATGCACATAGTTTTGCTCCCTTTTTTGATGCTTTTTCAATGTATGCTAGAATTTTTTTTAGATTTTGTTCCTTGTTTGTTGACGCTTTGAATTGTACTATTGCAACTTTTGGCATAAACTTCGATAAGTTGGTACAAAATAAAAAGATACGTAGGGATCCCGAAATGAAAAATTTGATAGGATTTTTTATGAACAAACTATTTTTTCTGAACTACTCTAATTATTCCAAGTCCCATGATGATGTATCCAACTATAATTACACCTAGAAAGGAACCAGAAATTGTAGCTAGTCCACCTTCAGCCATTAATGAAGCAACTAACACGGATGTTCCTATCAATGCTCCACCTACAATTAGCAAGATGGTAGTCATTGCACTTTTTTCATGAAACCCAACACCAAAAGCAGCAAAGAATAGTATTATTGTTGATAAACCAAAAATCATTCCTCTTTCTTTTTCACTCATTGGCAAAAACCCAGTTTCGCCCTGACCTACAGCAGCATCGGTAATGTAAGTCAATAGTAATACCATACCAGCTATCACAATTATTTCCGATACTTTCTTCTTCATGGTTGTTATTTTCGTCGCCACGTCTTTTTAGATGAGCCCAGTCTTTAAAATTATATGTAAATCAATATCCCTAGAACATTCTTAATTCTTAGTATGTTGTAATAATACTCTTGAACCAACAAATCTGGATCGGAATTGTTATTGGGGTATTTTTTGTAGGAATTGGTGTGAGTTATGCTATATTTTCCAACACATACAATCCTAGCACTATGAAGTTTGCAAACCAAGAAATCTTTGATCAAATGATGTCTCAAAATCCCAAGATGATGGCAAATTGGATGGAAACGATGATGCAAGATGAACAGTTCCATGATCAGGCGATGGACTACATGGCGAAAAATCCAGAACAGATGAACCAATGGATGGTACATGATCCAAAACACGTCGAAGAGATGTCCACTGCCATGAGAGAAAATCATGACTTTATGATGGAAATGATGTCAGTTATGATGAATGACCCAGATTTAAGATTACAAATGATGGGACACATGACCGAAAATCAAGAGTCGATGGAGATGATGAAGAAGATGATGGGTTCAGAAATGATGAGTCCTTGATTAGCATTTGATACCAACTGTTAATCAGAAAAATCCTCTTTAATTCAAGATCGAATTTATCTAAAACGGGCACTTAATGTAATCATGAAGAAAACAATCGTATGTATCATCTTTGTATCATTGTTTGTTGCAATTGGAATTTCATTGATACCTCCTGTATTTGCTCCATATCATCAGCAAACACAAGAACCAATGTCAGTGTCAACTAACAAGTCTTCATACAATTATGGAGACATGGTAACTATAAGAGGTCAAGGAGCTCAATCATATTCGATTTCTATTCAAATAACTTCTTCAGCTGGAGAAGAAATAACCAAAGTTTCTACCTTCAAAACTGGTGCAGGAGACTTTTCAACTACATGGATAGTTCCCAACGGATTAGAACATGGAACTTATACAATAACAGCCAGTGATGCATCGCAAACAGCTCAGACAACCATTACAATTGGAACTATTAATCCACCACAAGTAGCAGAGCCACCTAAATCTAAAACAAATATTCCAAGCTGGATCAAACAAGTAGCTGAATTTTGGATATCTGATCAAATTGATGATTCGGGATTTGTTCAGGTAATTGAATATCTAGTACAACAGGAAATAATTACAATACCATATGCTGAGGCTCCCGAAGGAGAAGCTGCAGCAGAGATCCCAATTTGGATCAAGATGAATGCAGAGTTTTGGGTGAACGGCAAAACCTCAGACGATGAGTTTGCAACAGCTCTTGAATGGTTAATCAATCATGGAATTATTCGAGTTTAACATTTGATACGAACTGTTAACAGAATACTGATAATATAATAACCAAAAAATTAAACAAAAACTAACTAACAATATAATGTCAAAAAGTTCTGTTAGATTATACTTTTTGATACAAAATAAAAAGATGGTTTATAGTTGATTTCCCGCTACGAACCAGTTTTCTTTGGGATTGTCCTCGAAAACAACTATAACGTGTTGTTCTTTTGTCTTTAGAATTTCAACAGCTGACTTTGTGATTGCTTTTGCAAACTCATTTTTTTGTTCTTGTGTCCGTCCTGGATACATTGAGACTGTAACTAATGGCATGAATTGTTACAAGCTATTGCATGATTTATTCTTTAAAGATAGAATATTACGCTGCAAAAATTAGTGCAAACTAATTAGACTAGTCTAATTTTCATAGGGTTTAAAAGAATAATTTTCACGATTATTTTTCATGAGAAACGAATCATGTAGAAAATGTGGTAATGATCTAGAGATAACAAAGTCTTGTTCATTTTGTGACAAACCAATTCAATATAGTTGCAATAAATGTAATTATGATACAGACGAGCAAACTCATTTGGATTGTTTTAAAGATAGTTTTGAGAAGGAGTTAGAAAAGCTCCCACATGTAAATTGAGAAGCATATTTAATTAAGTAATAAACAATGGTTTCAAGATGAAAATCTCCCAACGAATGAAAAAATTATTGAATGATCAAATTACTTTGGAAGGTTTTGCATCAAATTACTATTTGTCTATGGCATCGTGGGCTGAAATTACTGGATATGAGGGAGCTGCAAATTTCTTCTCTTTACAAGCAGATGAAGAAAGACAACACATGTTGAAAATTGTTCATTTCTTAAACGGACTAGGTGTTGAAGCAATAATTCCAGCAATTAAACCACCACCAAAATCTTTCCAATCTTTTGAATCTCTCTTTAAAATTGCTCTAAAAAACGAACAAGCTGTTACAAAATCAATTCATAAAATGGTTGAAATTGCACAAAAAGAAAAAGATCACAGCTCATTTGATTTTCTTCAATGGTTTGTAAAAGAACAAGTCCATGAAGAAACAAAATTTGAAACCATTCTACAAAAGTTTAATCTGATTGGCAGAGACAAACTAGCAATTAATGAGATTGACAAATCATTAGCTAGTATGGGTGCTGAAGCTCCAGCTGCGAACTAGTCTCCTCTCCATCCGTATCTTGTTCCATAAGTAAAATCTGAGCTATGAGTTTTTTTGTACATGTAGCCAAACGCAAGACCAATTACAAATCCTCCAATGTGTGCCATGTATGCAACTCCTCCACCTGCAATACCAAAACCGCCAATAAAGAATGGAAGAATGTTTTGAAACACCAACCAAAATGGCAAGAACCATCTTGCTTGAATGTGCATCATTCTCCAAAAGAATCCTAACATCATGAATGTCATGATTCGTGCTTTTGGAAATAGAGCAAGATAAGCACCTAAAACTCCTGAAATTGCGCCAGATGCACCAACTGCAGGAATTGAGCTAGCAGGATCAAAATAGACGTGTGCAAGTCCTGCAACTATTCCCCAAAGCAAGTAAACTCCAAGAAACTTAACTCGTCCAAACTTTAGCTCAATGTTGTCACCAAAAATCCACAAAAACCACATGTTTCCTCCAAGATGCAATAAACCTCCATGAAGAAACATTGAACTGATTAGAGAAACATATGGCATGTCAGGACATGGGTATTGTTGTCCTCCACCTAACGAGATAAATGATGAAGAACCAGTTATGCAAGTTGGTACAGCTCCCCAATCAAAAAATAACTCTGCTGCTCTTTCATTGCTAAACTCCCAAAATTGTCCAGTAAATGCTACTTCGTAGAGAAATACTGCTACATTGATTATGATTAGAAGAATTGTTAGTATTGGCTTAAAGCCTGGAGGATGTGGATTTTCATCTCGTAAAGGAAACATTAATTGAAAAGCTTGCTGTAGATTTGTATAATAATATTTTTATCAAGGAATTTGTTTATGTCCATGACTTTGGATCTTTTTTCCAGATTCTTTTTCCATCAATATGGATCTGATCTTTTTCCTCAAATACTGTATGCCATTTTCCATTTGGAGGAAAAATTTTGTTCATGTGATCTATCTTTTTATCAGTTGGTGATTTGTTCATCAAAGCACCCCACTTCATGTTTGGAATTTTTGGCATGATATCGTTAATGTCTCTCATTTTACAAACTCCTAGGTAATCCTCATAATATCATTTTCGATCAACCACTGAATTGCGGTTACAAATTCTTTATCAGAAGTAAATCCATCTACCCAATACCCTGTAGTAGTTTTAATCCATGAAGGAATTTCAGCTGCTGTCTCTCCATCAGATACAGTTGGAGGAATTACAATTACTCTTTCATTAATTAGAAATTCTATTGCGTTAACAAATTCACCATCAGATGAAAATCCATCTACCCAAAATCCTGCAGTCGTTTGAATCCAACTTGGTACTTTAACACTAGGTAGCGTTGGTGTTTCAGGTTTTGGAGTTGGTGGTAGAGATGATGGAACACCAGGTCCTACTTCAATAATTCCTGAACCAATTCCTGCATAGGTCATAACATTACTGATGCCTTGTCCAAGAATCAATACTTTCATTCTATAAAGATCCTTAGAGGGTAGAGTTATTTTCTGAGTGTCGATTCCCTCCATCGCCATTATACCGGGGTTGGTAGGATCATTTCCCACGTTTGTAATGAGTTCAATGTCACTCTCGTCAATGACGCTGTATCCATAACGGATATCCTTCAATAGATTCCCATTTTCATTAAAGAATGTAAATTCGAATGGAATTTCATCTCCTGCACCTAAACTGCTATCCCATGCAATTTTTACAATTGCGCCTGAATCGAATTTAATCTCGATGGATTTTTTTTGAAGTTCTCCTTGTGGTACTAGTTTGAAAAGCATAGTTGTCTTGTCATAATGACTTGGGCCCAACACGTCGTTGATTCGTTTTAATTCTTTTTGTGAAACCATAAAGTGAACAATATTATTATTTTGATCTGAAAATGGATCTATTATTATGACTCTACTGTCTACCTGAACTCCATCAACAAATCCGTTGAATGTACTCCCTTCTTTGTATGGAGAAAAGCTTTTTGGAACTTTGATTTCTTCATGAACTACCTGAACTTGCGAAATATAATTTGGATCCCAATTGAAAGGCATATCAAATGAAATTGAATTATCAGAATTTTCGAATTGAAAGTTTGATACATCATCGTAATATGTTTTTATTACAACTGGAATCGGTTCAGCTTGCGCTGTTGGAATTTTGAAATCAAATTCTTCTGCTATACTTACAAAGAGCTCAAAGAATAATGGGTCGGCCAAAAGTGTTTGTGGACTAGTAGCACCAATGATGTCTACTTTAAGGTAATATAATCCACCATTGACAAAAATTGGACCTTTAATTTGAGGATTGCTTGCACCAAACGTATAAAGTCCACCAGCTATAGGATGTATTTCGCCATAATATTTTGTACATTTCCATAATAGTTTTTCTGAACAATCAGAAATTGGCTTGATGTCAATGTTTAATTCGCCATCTACATCAAAGAATATGTTTCTTGCAAGTAGATCTTCACCTCTCCAAAGTTCAATTTGGTATGTCACGTCGTTGATATTTTCATCTAGTGTTGCATCAAAAAACCTCAGGGAAATAGTTGCTTTATCGACTTCGCCTACCGTTATATCGGCTGGACTAAACGTTGTACTAACAGTGACATCTTTACCTTGAAAGCTTACAGGTGGGGCTACATCTCCTCCTCCACCATGACCAAATACTTCGTCAACAGAGATGGGAATAGAAAAAATTCCAACTAATGTCAAGAATAATAGTAATTTATACAACAATCATTTATCATTGGTTGAATTTCCTTATTTAAGTATACGATGGAATTATCAAATCTGAAGTTAAAATTGAAACTCAAATGACGCAATGTCAATTCAAAAACACAGAGTTTTGAAATTTTTTGTATTAATATTAGAACTTGGATTAAAAATTCAAGAGAGGTTTTTATGTACCCCATCATGATTCATTACCAATGAAAGCAATAGCATTGGGCTCATTCTTCGTACTTTTTGCTATCGTAGGTGGATTAACCGTACCAACTGCTTTTGCAGCTGAGGTGATAGTGGAGAACGCACCAGGCGCATCTGTTCCAGGATGTGATGACACCAACGAATGTTTCCTTCCGTATGAAGTTAGCATTAACGTAGGTGATACCGTAACATGGGTAAATGACGACACTGCTGCTCATACAGCAACAGGTGGTAATGCTGTAGATGGACCTTCTGGTGTTTTTGACAGCAGTCTGGTTTTAGCCGGTAGTTCATTCTCATTTACATTTGAGGAAGCTGGTACATACGAATACTTCTGTATGGTTCACCCATGGATGGCAGGATTTGTAATTGTTGGAGAGGCAATGGAAGAAGCTATGATGAGTGGTGCATACTTAGGTCTGGATATAGATCCTATGTTACCATTTGACAACACAGTAAATGACATGGTTACTCTCTCATTCACTGCAAAATCAGATGAGCTTAAAGGAACTGAAATGACAAGTATGGTAATTGATCATCTAGACTATAAAGTCATGATATCAAAAGATGGCAGTGAGCTATGGAGTGAACAGTTCCATGATCATGACGGCAATCTAGAACTCCAAATAACACCTTCTGAAGGATCATTTACCAGAACGGAAGCTGAAGAGGTCGGGAGTAGTGAAACTAAAGCATACATGATATCAGGACCAGTCTTTATGGACAACGGTAACTACCAAGTAACTGCACAAATAGTTGGAATCGAATTCAATCCTTTACCGACTCCACTTACAGATGACTTTAACATCCAAGTTGTTCCTGAATTTGGTCCAATTGTCATGGTAGCATTTGCAATAGCAATTGTCAGCGCAATAGTATTAACTACAAAGTCAAGAGTTATACCAAAACTCTAAACTTTTATTTTTTTCAACAAAAAATACTGTGTTAGAATTTTGATTCTGTAGTAAATTTTCTAAACTTTATTTTTACTATATGCAATATATGCAAGCCATGCAGTTACAAGTACAAAACCTATCGTTTGGTGATTATTTAATGGAGGTTCTAATAACACAATAGCAAAGACAAAAAATATTGTCACAGCCACTAATGCATACTTTGTTAGAGGAGTCTTACCTATTACTATCATGACTCCTAAAACAATCTCAATTACAGAAATAGATATTAAAAATGAATTTGCTTCATTTGCGTCTAAACTTTCGCTTAGAGGGCTGGAGAGTTGAAGCCATCCCACATGTCTGTCAATATTTATAATCTGGTCGGCAGCCCACAAAAAAAGAACTGCAGCTATTGAGAATCGTACTACCCATAAGAATTTCAAAAATTTCTCTGTTTTTGCCTTCTTCCACACGCCATTAGTTAAAAACAATAATACTGCTATACCAAGTAAACCAATATCCTGAGGGTAGCTAGACGGATACTGTGCTGTCAATAAAATGGCTAACAGAAAAAGAATTACAGCAACAGAAATCCAACGTATCTTTACTCCAGCAAATAATAATGCGGCAAATATTAGTTCAATTGTACCTATAGCGTAAATTGAAGAACTAAGATCCTGAAAGGGAAGGATAACTCTTACCCTTTCTGTTGCAGAAAACCATGTCAGATAAAATTCATGGATGATAAATTTGTCAATACCAAACCATAAGAAAACGATCCCAAGACTATGTCTAGGAAGGTCATTAAGATAGACAGAATATTCCTTAACTGACAATGTATAGCTTAACAAAACTGGAATGAAATTTAAATAAAAATGGTAAAAAGAAGAAATAGTTTAGAAAATTACATGTGTTCGCTGCTTGAGGTTCCTTTGATTGTTATTGTAACAGAATAGCCAGGATCTTGTTGTCCTATTTAATAATGTTCATAGATTTCATGACCATAGTTAAACCAAAAATGCTAATTGATAATAAAACAATAGTTCCTGCGGGTGTAATATCAAAAACATATGAAACGAAAATTCCTGCAACAACTGAAAATACCGCAAAGCAAATTGAAAGTAAAGCAGTTTGTTTGAATCCTCTTCCATACATTATTGCAGTAACATTTGGTATAACAAAAAGTGCGGAAATTAACAATATGCCAACTAGTTGAATTGAAGTTACAACAGTAATTCCTGCAAGAAAAACAATCAGATAGTTTATTTTTTCAACTGGAATTCCACTAACTTTGGCTTGCTCTTCATTGAATGTAGAATAGACTAGTTGTCGATAAAGAAGCAAAATTACGACTAGAATTATGCCTGTAAGGCTAAGAATCAGAATAGTATCTTCGATGCTTACCAAAAGTATGCTTCCAAACAAGAAACTGAAAATATCAATTGTAAAACCATCAGAAAGACTAATCAAAACTAGTCCAATTGCAATTCCAGATGAAAGTAAAATAGCAACAGAGGCATCTCCTGAAATTTTGAATCTATTTCTAATTCTAGTGATTATAAGGGCACTGCCAAGTGAAACTGCATATGCAGTCCATAATGGATAAATTCCTGCCATCAATCCTAATGCAATTCCTCCAAATGAAGAATGAGCAATTGCATCACCAAATAAAGAATAACGTCTTAGAACCAAAAACAGTCCAACAACAGAACAAAGTATAGCAATTGCTATTCCTGAAATGATTGCTCTTTGCATAAATCCGTAAGTTAAGATTTCAAAACTCAATGTGTCTCGTGATGATGCATATGTTGCTGCATTGATGCCTCAGAATATTGCTTTACAAGTTCTTCATTCTCAAAGAATTCATGTGATTTTCCATGGAAGAATAATGTTCTATTCAAACATGCAACTTTGTTTACAAGTCTGTTGATAGCATCCATGTCGTGTGATGACCAAATTATTGTAATCTTTTGCTTTTCATTTAGTTCTCGTAAAATGCTATAGAAAATTTCACTGCTTTGAACATCAACTCCAGTAACTGGCTCATCAAGAATCAAAATTTTTGGTTTGTTTACAAGAGCTTTTGCAATAAAAATTCGTTGTTGTTGTCCGCCAGATAATTCACCAATTCTTCTATCTCCAAGCTCATGCATCCAAACCTGTTGTAGAACTTGATCGATTGTTTCTTTATCAGAATGGTTTGTCCATGCCATTTTAACAACATCTTTTACAGTTGCTGGAAAGTTTTTCTCAAAAACAGGCTTTTGTGGTACGTATCCAATTTGTTTTAGATATTTTCGTGATTTACGAATGTCTTCACCAAAGAACTTTATCGTACCTTTGTAATTTGTTAAAATTCCTAGCATACAGGAGAATAAAGTAGATTTTCCAGCACCGTTTGGTCCAATTATGCCTAGAAAATCGCCTTCATTTATTAAAAAACTAACATTGTCAAGTGCTTTAACTCCAGGATATTGTACTGTAAGATCATTTATCTCAATGACTTTCAATTACATAATGCCTCCTTTAGATTAGAAAGATTGTTTTCCATTTTCAAAAAATAATCAGAATCATCACCAATAGTTTCAATTGGTGATAAAACTAAAACTCTGGCACCAATTTCATTTGCAATAACTTGTGATGTTCTAGTATCTACTGTTTCTTCAGTAAAAATAACATCAATATCAAAAGTTTGTGCTAAATTGATAACTGTCTCTAAAGTTTTTAGAGTTGGCCCAATGTTTGGTTCATTTGAATTAACTATGGAATGTTGATTCAATCCATATTCTACTGCAAAATATGTGAATGCGTTGTGAAATGCAATAAAGTCTTTGTTACAAGGTGATAACTCTGTTCTGATTTTTGAATCTAGTGTATCAAGCTTATCCTGATATGATTGCGCGTTTTGTCTATAGAATTTTTCATTTTCAGGATCAATTGATACTAATGCATCCAAAATATTTTGAACCTGAGTTTTTGCTTTTATTGGATTTAGCCAAATGTGAGGGTCGCCTGTAGAACGATCAAAATGATTAGTATCTTTTCTTAATGCATCATCAATTATTAGTGAAATCCCCTTACTGGTATCTACAATTATGACATCAGAGTTGACAGTATCAATGTCATCAGCCCAGCTTTCAAAACCAATTCCATTAATTACAATAAGATCAGCTTCATGCATCTTTTGCAGATCATTAACTGTTGGTTCCCAATCATGTGGTTCAATTCCTGGTGGAATTAACAAGGAAACATTGACTTTGTCTTGACCAACTTGTTTTGTAAATTCGTAAAGAGGGTAAAATGAAACAATTGCAGAAAGTTCTGCTGTTCCAGATGATGCTGAAACAAAGGATTGATCAGAATTCCAAACATATGCTGATGAAATTGGTATGATTACTGCTATTGCTAGGATGGCTGCCTTTGTCTGATTGTCCATAACCTAGATGGCTGTGGATTATTAATAAATGTACAAAAAGTTAATAATTTTAATTAAAAACTTATATGAAAATTATTAACATTAAGGCTATGCCAATTGTTTCCATTTCACTAAATGATGATATTCTCGAAGATCTAATCAAGCTGCAAAAATCATTGGGGTTTTCAGGAAAGTCTGATGCTATACGGGCTTGCATCCGAAGTTTCATTGCAGAAGAAAAACAAAAGGGAGAACTTCATGGTGATGTTCATGCTATTTTGTTAGTTGTACACAATGATGAGTTTGATAATATTGTAACTGGAATAAAACATAATTTTGAATATCTAATAACAACACACCTTCACAGCAAAATTGAAGGGGAAAAATGTATGGAGCTTTTTGTTCTTGATGGAGATGCTGAAAGAGTAGATACATTCACAAAAGATTTTCAAACAAATAAAAAAATGGATACTATAAAACTAGTGACATTATAGTTTTTATCATTGATATTCAAGCCACTTCGTTATCTTAATTTGGGTATTGAAACTTTATTGCTACCCAGAAATTTGGCTTTAAATCAATCATTTTTAAGCAGATTTTTGGTCATAAGTTATGATCTGGCTCATTTGAAAAGTGAATTAAACTAGGAATGTTTTCTATAAATCAAAAGTAAATTGCTAGTTTTTCTAATAATTTTATTTAGTAAAATAGTATAGGTATTTATTTCGAAATTGAGATTTTACGGATTGATGATTAAATGAAACGGGTTTATTTTATTGGATTTATTATAATTGGAGTAGCAATACTGCTTGTACTAGTAAAATTAAACATGGATGATCCAAATACTACATCACAATTCGATGTTGTGGTATTTAGTAATATTAAATCAATAGACATTACACAAAATAGCGTGACGCTTGTTGGTAAAACCAGCGTTCCAGTTATTTGTGAAATAGAGTTTGCAGGGTATTTAGAAGATACTATATTTGTATCAGACGTGGATGTAAAGAATAATCCACATACACAACACAGTGTTACAATATATGACTTGAATCCAGACTCTACGTACAACTATCGATTTCAAGCAAACTTTGATAACAAAGATTTCTATTCTAACATTAGAACATTTACTACACTAGCAAGTTAAAATTATGGGTTAGTATGTGAAATCAAAATAAAAATCATGAAAAAAATCATAGAAACAACTATACCAAACATTACAATTACTATGGAGAAAAATTTCGTTTTCTTATGAAATCATCTGTGTTGGGAATCGCTAAAATCATAAAGAGTTATACTGTTAGTTTAAAATCTCTATTTATTTAACAAAAATCTAAAAGCCGTCTTTATTGAGAATTAATCCCAATAGTGCTGCCCTAGTGAATTTTCCATATTCAGCTTGCTCAAAGTATTTTGCTTGTTTTGTTTTATCAACATCTGTTGAAATTTCATCTAGTCTTGGTAAAGGATGTAAAATGATTGCATCGTCTTTCATTTTTTGTAACATGTCTAAACCAATTACATAACTGCCCTTTACTTTGAGATATTCTTCTTCATCTGGGAATCTTTCTTTTTGTATTCTTGTAACATAAACTACATCAAGATCATCGATGTGTTCTTCAATGTTTGTTGTTTCTGTAAAGGACAATTCTTTTTTAATTTCATAAACTGAATCTGGCCTAATTTTCAACGCTTCTGGGGATATCAAATGAACCTCAACGTCATAGTTTCTTAATGCGTACAAAAGAGAGTAAACGGTTCTACCGTATTTTAGGTCGCCAACAATTCCAATTTTTAGTCCATCAATCTTTTTCTTTTCTTTTTTAATTGTAAACAAGTCTTGAATTGCTTGTGTTGGATGCTCTTCTGTTCCACTTCCTGCATTGATAACTGGTTTTGATGAAACCTCTGCAGCGAATCTACTAGAACCATCAAGAGTATGTCTTAGAACTAGAACGTCAGAGTAAAGTGACATTATTCTTACTGTATCAGCTAAACTTTCTCCTTTCTGTATTGCTGAAGATGTAACGTCTGCAATTCCCAATGATGTACCACCCAATAACGCCATTGCAGCTTGAAAACTTAGTCGAGTTCTTGTGCTTGGTTCAAAAAACAAATAGCCTAAAGTTTGTCCTCTAGCAATTTCTCTTCTTTGGTTAGGATCTAATTGAATAATTTTTTCTGTTGCATTAAAAATAGTCTCGAGTTTTTCTTTATCTAAATCACGGACGGAGATGATGTCCTTTCCGTAAAACTCGTTCATGTCTTTCAATGATATATAGTGGCGATATACATACTAATCTCATGCAAGATTCAGACTTGCTAGTACGACGTATTAGAGAAGGAACTGTGATTGATCATATTGATGAGGGCAAAGGCCTTCAAGTTTTAGATGCACTTGGAATTAGTGGAAAAGATGGCGGTCTCATAACAATTGCACTAAATGTTCCTAGTGCAAAATACAAGAAAAAAGACATTATCAAAGTTGAAAACAAATTTCTTCAAGATGATGATACGAGTAAACTTGCAGTAATTGCCCCAAAAGCTACTGTGAATATTATCAAAGATTACAAACTAGTTGAAAAAAGACGTGTTGCTTTACCAAATGAGATTGATAGAATTTTCCGATGCTCAAATCCAGATTGTGTAACAAATAGTCCTGAGCACATTGAATCAGTAATGGATGTAATTGACAAAGAAAGTCTAGTGCTAAAATGTCGATATTGTGGTAGAATTTTAGACGTAAAACATCTAAAATATAATTAAACCTCGACAGTTTGTAGAAGTTTTACTATCATTTTTTTTAGAATTACTTTTTTAATTTGATCTTAATTTCTGGTTTATCAGGTTTTTTCTTTTCTGGTTGAATCATACTTTGTTCTGGTTCATATTGTTCCTGAGTAAACCTTCTCACACTTCCGAAAGGATTGAACTTTCTTCCATTACCTTCATAAAATTTGGAAAAGAATTCAACGTAAATCAATCTCGCACTCTGAATACCAGGTACAAAGACACCAATTATAATATTGAACATATGTCCTATAAACAAGATCAATATGCCAAGAATGGCAAATGGAATTGAAATGTTTAGTGCTTTTAAGAAAATGAAATCTGTAGTATGTGCAAGGATGACTGACGCTAGCAAAATTCCAACCAGTCTAGTATAGGAAAGTATGTGGCTTACAATAGATGCCAATTCCATTATGGCTCTACCACCTTCACCAACGAACATTAATCCAATTCCTCCAAAAAGTAATCCAAAGTACAAATATGCGATAGGATTGACTTCGATAAGTCTTGGCCACATTGGATTGAGAGCTTCACCATGAATTAGAGTTAGTCCAACTAGAACAACTCCCCAACCAAATGCTAGCCAACCAATTTTTCCAATAATTACTTTTTTTTCGCGTTCTCTTATAGCGTTCAATATACCTAGAATTAGACCAAATGTTACCATTCCAATACCAGTGTATCCAGCTAGGAGCAGAAGTTTGCCTACATTTTCAACTGGATCAAAAAATGCTTGTGAAGGTCTGTTTAAGACCGCACCCGGTTCAGGAAAACCAGTCACTCCAACACTGGCTAGAACATCAAATGCGTAACCGTTAAGATGGAATCCAAAGTATAAATCAAATATTACTCCTAAAAATATACCAACTACACAACCAGGAATCATTGCCTTGGCTAATTTTACCATTTGTCTTTTTTTCAATATCATTAATCCAAAACTCCGCAGTTGTTTTGGCATTATGGTTAGATTGCGTTTTCCTTTTTCTACACGTCTGATAACCCATAAACAAACAAGAAGTATTACCAGACAATAACCAACATCACCAATCATTACTCCATAAAATATCGGGAAAATAAAAGCGAAGATCATAGTAGGATCAAATTCTTTGCTTTGTGGCAGAGAATAGAATCTTACGAAAGCCTCAAACAATCTGAATCCTTTAGGATTACTCATTAAGGTGGGCGGTTTCTCATCTGTTTCTAACTCATAGAGAGAAGTTCCTTTGGTAAATTTTTGTAAAGTTGCTTTTACTTGATTAATTTTGGGCTTTGGAATCCAGCCTTCTAACGCAAAAGCTTCATCAGTTACACCCAGATTGGCAATAACTTCAAGTTTTTTATTTTCAATCGCTAATTGTTCTTCGATTACAACCAAATTTGCATAGTGTTCCTCTGAAATTTTGGTTAGCTCTTCATTGATATGTTTAAGTTTTTGATTAAGATTTTCAAGATTATTTTTTTGTTTTGTTATTATGTCAGTTGGTTTTCCATCAAGGTTTGGAACTGCCTCTATTTTGACATCATGTGTTTGAATAATATTGGCAAAAGCATCTGATGGAAAAGATGGAAATACAACGAGTACAAGATGTGTAACTTTTTTTTCTGGTTTTGAATAAAGGAAGATGTCTTGCTTATATTCTTGCAGAACTTTATTAAATTCTTTAAACTTTTCTGATTTAATCTTGCCAAAATAGGATTTTGCGGATGATAATTGAAGAATTTTTAAATCTTCAGGAAAAAAGACGAATTCCTCTACTAGTTTGATATTGTTCTCTGTATCTTTGATTTTTGTTAGTAGTGATTCTTTTTCTTTTTCAAGAGTTGAAACTTTATCATCAATTTCAATTGAACTCGCCGTTTGCAAAAGTTCGTCCGTTGATGCAAACCGTTTACGAATTGTTACGGGAGTTGCTGGAAGAGTGGTTAATAATGCTTTTACTCGTAAAAGTTGATCCGAAACCTTTCTGGTTAGTTCACCATCACGCTCGTTTCTTAACAGTGTAGAAACATCTTTTGATAATGGTTCTAGTTGCAAAACTTCCAAGTCATGTAAGATGGAAATAGCAGATTGCCTGTTTTTTCTTAAACCTAGAATAGCTATACGAGCCATCGGAACAGGCTTGAAGACCATTATTCTACTCCTTTTAGCAAAATATCTATGATTTCTTCAGCATTTTGAGGCGTAATTTGAGAAGAGGTGTTTTCAGCTTTGGTCTTTGCTTCTTCAATTATTTTCTCTGTTTCAGCAGTAGCCTTTTTTCTTGATTGTTGTATGCTTGACTCTACAAGTTTTTCACCTTCAGTGTTAGCCGACGCTATAGCGTTTTTCAAATCTGCATCTAGTTGAGTAATTTTTTCAGCTATCTCCTTTCTATGATTTTCAATTTCTTTCTGGACATTTTCCTCAACCTCTTTGATCTTCTTGAGAGAGTTGATGTATTGTTCTTGTGTAGCCGACATAATCACACACCCAGGAATTCTTTGCTAAAATACAAAATGGCAAAAATTGCGATGACAATATTAGCCCTCATAATTATTTTTTTTATCAAGTAGAATTTTTTTTGTTGAGGATTTTTAAAATTACTTTGCAACTAGTACTGCCTCCTTTTTAGCTTTCTCTTCTCTCTCCCTCATCTTTCGCTTCACAGCCTTTAACATGGTAAATGTATCGCGTTCGATTTCCCCCAATCTAAATAAGATAAATTTAACGGCTGCTTCTAATTTTGGAATGAAGACATTTTCAATTGCATTGGCCTTACGTTTTGTTTTCTCTATCTCTTTGAGAAGTTTTCGTAAAGTCGTCTCTTTTTCTGCAACATCTAATACTATCTTATGAACTTCTTGAAACGCTTTCATAGCTTCACTGATTGAAACTGGAATTTCTAACAAATATTCTGTAAGAGATTGTTCTCTTGTTCCACCTTCCAATCTTGGAATTTTAACTCCCATCACATTTTTTGGTGTTATGAGCAGTTTCTTTAGTTGTGGAATTTTCATTGCCTCGTTTTCTAGCCTCATCTCACCGTCAAGCATTTCTGCCATCCTGATACTTTGATAACCCTTGATAAGTTCGGAGTTTAGTTCGCCTCTTAATTTAGCTGATGACTTACTTATACTAAAAAATTCTAAAATCAATGCTTGGCGTTTAAGTTTTAAAAGTTTCAATCCTTTTTGTGCAATTTTGATTCGTTTTTTTGCACGCAAGTATTCAAGGCGTGTAGGACGAATGTCAGTACTTATTGGCAACCTCTATCACTACTCTGATTTTTTTGTATCACCGGTACTAGTCTTCTTTGCATATTTTGCAATAAATTCTGGTTTAATACGAGTTAGTTCTCTTTCTGAAAGACCAGCTAATAGATCCCAACCAATTGAAAGTGTTTGTTCGATAGAACGATTCTCATCTAAACCTTGGTTAACAAACTTTTGTTCAAAGTTGTTTGCCACAATAAGGAATTTTTTATCTAAATCACTCAGGGCGCCCTCACCCACTATAGCAGCTAGTGCTCTTGCATCCTTACCTTGTGCATATGCAGAATAAAGTTGATCTGCAAGTTGTCTATGATCTTCTCTTGTTCTTCCCGAACCAATTCCCGAATTCATTAAACGTGATAAACTTGTTAGGACATCAACTGGGGGTTGAATGTTTGCTCTATGTAATTCTCTGCTCATTACTATCTGACCTTCAGTAATGTAGCCTGTGAGATCAGGTATTGGATGTGTAATATCATCAGCAGGCATAGTAAGAATTGGTATTTGTGTCACCGAGCCTTTTCTACCTTTAATTTTTCCTGCACGTTCATAAATTGAAGCCAAGTCGGTGTAGAGATAACCAGGATAACCTCTTCTTCCAGGAACCTCCTCTCGTGCTGCAGAGATTTCTCTTAATGCTTCACAATAATTTGTCATATCTGTCAAGATGACTAGAACGTGCATTTCACGTTCGTATGCAAGAAATTCTGCGGTAGTTAACGCAAGTCTAGGGGTAAGGATACGCTCCATAGAAGGATCAGAAGATAGGTTAAGGAACAAAACAGTTCTTTCTAATGCTCCACTTTCTTCAAATTGTTTAATGAAAAAGTTAGATTCCTCACTGGTAATTCCAATTGCTGCAAATACAACCGAAAAGCTTTCTTCAGTTCCAAGAACTTTTGCCTGTCTTGCGATTTGGGATGCAAGTAAGTTATGTGGCAGACCAGAGCCAGAAAATATTGGTAGTTTTTGACCTCTTACCAACGTATTCATTCCATCAATATTTGATATTCCTGTTTGAATGAATTCTGATGGTTCTTCTCGAGAATATGGATTAATACCTGCACCTACTAGATCAAACTTTTCTTTTGATACAATCTTTGGACCATTATCTTTTGGATTTCCAAGTCCATCAAATACTCTTCCAAGCATTTCATCAGAAACTGCTAACGTGGCAGTTTCTCCAAGGAATTTTGTGGAAGTACCAGTAGTATTCAGGCCGAGTGTTGGTCCAAATACTTGAACTATAGCTAGTCCCTGACTTGTATCTAAAACTTGACCCTGTCGTCTTTCCCCATCTGGTGATTTTATTTCTACCATTTCACCGTAGGCAGCGTTGTCTACTCCTTTGACAAATATTAGAGGTCCAGCAATTTTGTCAAGTGTTTTGAATGAAACATTAGACATTAGTCAGAAGTCTCCTTTGAAAGATTATCAAATTCTTGTTTCATCTTGGATTTAATGTCATTAACTAGCTGTTCTAGTTGTTCCTCTTTTGTCCATTTCATTTTTGGTATCATTCCTCTCGATTCAAGTGAAGATGCCTTTACAGCAGAAACTCCTTTCTTTATTGCATCAGCTTCCATCCTACCAAATTCTAAAATAAGTTGTAACATCTTGTATTGTTTCTCAATCGATGTGTAAGTATCAACCTCATCATATGCACTTTGTTGTAGGTAATCTTCTCGAATTGAACGAGCAATATCTAAAACACCTTTTTCTGGTTCAGGAAGCGCATCGTATCCAACTAACTGAACAATTTCTTGTAATTCTGATTCTTTCTGTAAAATTTCTAATGCCTCTTTTCTAAGATCAACCCAATCCTTAGAAACCTTAGATTTGTACCAATCTGACAAATCATCAACATACAAAGAATAACTGGTCAACCAGTTGATAGCTGGGAAGTGTCTTCGGTTTGCTAAGTTTGCATCAAGTGCCCAGAAAACACGTGTGACTCTTAGTGTGTTTTGTGATACAGGTTCTGAAAAATCTCCACCTGGTGGAGAAACTGCACCGATTAAAGATATAGAACCTTGACGCTGTTCAGGAGAAATAA
The DNA here is from genome assembly GCA_022567895.1 of Nitrososphaerota archaeon. GTDB lineage: Archaea > Thermoproteota > Nitrososphaeria > Nitrososphaerales > Nitrosopumilaceae > DRGT01. The sequence goes on along the minus strand of JADFGC010000001.1, from coordinate 36,770 downwards.
CAATACTTTTTCCACTTCTTTCGTAAAATTCTGCTAATCTTCTTCCAAGATATGCAGGGTATCCTTCTTCACCAGGCATTTCTTCCAATCTTCCTGAAATTTCTCTTAGTGCTTCAGCCCATCTAGAAGTACTATCTGCCATAAGTGCTACTCCATATCCCATATCACGATAATACTCGGCCATTGTAATTCCAGTATAGATACTTGCTTCACGGGCAGCTACTGGCATGTTAGATGTATTAGCAACTAGAATAGTTCGTTCCATGAGAGGTCGTTTTGATTTTGGATCTATCAGTTTGGGGAATGAAGTGAGAACGTCACACATTTCATTTCCTCTTTCTCCACAACCGACATACACAATTATTTCACTGTCAGCCCATTTTGCAAGCTGTTGTTGAATTACTGTTTTTCCACTTCCAAAAGGACCAGGAATTGCAGCAGTTCCACCTTTGGCAATTGGGAAAAATGTATCAAGAATTCGTTGGCCTGTAAGCAATGGTTCTTCAGGTGCAAGCTTTCTCAGAACTGGTCTGGGTGTTCGAACTGTCCACCAACTAGATAATCCAATATCAGTTGTCTTACTGTTTTTTACAGCTGCGACATTATCGTTAACAGTGAATTGTCCTTCAGAAATTTCTACAAGTTCGCCAGAAACGTTATATGGAATCATAATTTTGTGTTTGATCAGTGGAGTTTCCTGAACCTCACCAATGATTTCACCAGGTGCAACTTGATCTCCTTTCTTCTTAACTGGAACAAAATCCCATTTTTTCTTTTGATCCAGAGCAGGAATAATTTTTCCTCTGCTGATAAAGTCTCCACTTTGTTCTCTTAATACATCCAAAGGTCTTTGAATGCCATCAAAAATTGACGTTAGTAGTCCCGGTCCAAGCTGCATAGAAAGTGGTCTGTTTGTATTTACTATTTTTTCTCCAGGCCTTAGACCTGTAGTATCCTCATAAACTTGAATCTGAGCGGTGTTTCCTTCAAGACGAATGATTTCGCCCACAAGACCCATTTCACCTATACGAACAACATCAAACATCTGTGCGCCTTCAAGACCTTTAGCCACCACAACAGGACCAGAAATTCTTGAAACTAAAGCATCAACCATATTACCATCAACTTACTTCGATATTTATTCCAAGTATACGTTTTGCCAATGCAGCTATTGATTCTTTGTCTTCTTCAGTAGTTTCTTTTAGAGGCGGCAAAAATAACACCAATGGCTCAATTGATCCCTCAATTTCTGAAAGAAATTTAGAGGGAATTTTAGTTCGTACTGAGTCACTTGCAATAATTAAACCAAATTCGCCAGAGGAATATAGTTCTTGAATTTTTTTATTTGCTTCTTCATCATCAACAATAAAGGTGTCATCTATTCCAATTAGACGATAGCCAATTACAAGCTCACGATCACCTACAATGGCCAGTCTACCTGTTGCATCGGTTTTTTGTTTTGATATTTGTTCACTCAAGTTAGTAACATCTCCTTAATCTTATCTATTGAAAAGTTGTATCGTTTTCCATATGTAATTCTTTTAAGATTTTCGTGTTCATTTTCTGCATTCATGATAAAATAGAAAATGGTACCAATAGAAAGTGCAATATTTTTCAATTTCTTCACATATGTGGTGTTGATGAATTTGGTAATAGCTACTTCAAAATCAATTAAGCTTTTTGAAGTCTTGTACTGTTCTAGCGCCTCACTTAATTTGAAGTACTGTTCTATTTTTCCTATAATTTGTGCAACATCTTTAACTTCATAAATGTCAATTAATTCCTTTGAAGAGATTCGTCCTCCCTCAACAAGATGTCTGGCCACCACTTCTTTTTCAACATTGGATTCTTTTGCCTTCAGAAGGTTTAGAACATTTTTCTTATCTATCTCAGCACGAACTAGTTCTCTAATAGCGCCTTCGTCACCTTGAAAGAATTTTAATGATTCAAGTAACTTTTGATAATAGGATTCATTCAAGGCAGACATCATTGGTCCTATGTCACCTGTCTTTTGGAATTCATCTAGATGCTTCATCAATACTACACCATAGTCGTACTTTGCAAGTTTATTTACAACAGCCTCAACACCGGATTCAGAAAGAATTATCTTAATCTCATCGTGTGAAATGTTACCAGCTGCAATTCCTGCCGGTATATTACGACTAGAAACCAACATAGATTCGGTTTCTGTGATTGTTCGTCCCATCAATTTAGAGGAAAGAATTAGTTCAATGTTGTAAAGATCCCACTTTGCCAAATAAGCCCTAACAGCATTTTTTCCGGAAAATGGCGCTGCTTCTAAAATAATTTTGTTAATTTTAACTAGGTGACGGTTGAGAACTACTTCTAAAAGTGCTGGACCTTGAAAAACTGACGCTGCTTTTTTAATCTCTTCGCCGTACCATGTAGATTCTAAAAGTTTTATGATCTCATTTACATCGTTTGCTTTTAGTAGATTCTCAATAAAGTCTGGTTTAAGAAAACTAATTGATATTGATTGTAACTTTCCAAAAGAAGATGAATATGGTGAAGGTCCCATTACATTATCTTCTCCAAAATAGTATTCTTTATCTCATCTTCATGAGTTCGTAACAATTCCTCAAATGTTAGATCCAGCTCCTTTGTACCATCTTTGTTTTCTGCAATTATTCCACCCAAAGTCTGAATTGGGGAACCAACAGTAATGTCTCCACTTTTAAAAATAGTTTGATCTTCTTTACGACAGTGGACTATTATGTTATTATCTAATTTTTTTTTTGAAGTTTCAACCATTTTCTGTAATATTTTTTTATATTCTGAAGTTTTCGTGTAGTTACCAAGTTCTTGTTTTATCACATCAAATGTAGAATCTAGATTTTTGTTGATTGCATTAAACAAGATCTTCTTGGCTTCTAATTTTCCAGCTTCAACTATTTTAGATGCCTCTTTCTCAGATTTTATTTTAGCTTCGTTAGAATAACGTTCTTGAATCTCCTTAACAGCAGTGTTTTTTTTGATTTCAGTTTCCGATTTTTTATCGTCAAATTCTTTGTCAATATTTGTAATGTCGTTTTTTTTTCTATCTTCTATTTCATGTAGGAATGTGTCTATACTCAAGTTTCTCGCCCTAGAGTATGTCAAGTAATAGGATAATTCCTAAAACGAAACCAATGATCCAAAGTGTTTCCGGAATTACAAAGAAGAATAGCACTTGACCAAACTTCTCAGGTTTTTCTGCAATTATGCCCATTCCAGCTGCACCTATTCCTGATTGTGCACTTCCAGTGCCTATGAGTCCACCTGCTATTGCGATAGAAGCAGCTAAAGCCAAAATAGGTTTGGCTAATGCTGAATCACTAGATTCTTCAGCTGCAAATGCAGGTATGGGTGAAATGAATGTAAAAGCTAGCAAAAAAACGCCTGTAATTATTGCAAAAATGGAAAATGTTTTTCTTCTAGGAATCACTGCTCTCGCTCGTTTTTTTACTCTATATTAATTATTTCATACCATCGCAACCAATTTCAAAAAAAAGGTTAAATTATAAAGACAAAAGTTCAAGGGGTTTAGCCTTTATTTTTCCACACGAGTTGGTTGTACACTATTTCGGGTACAACTTTTCTAAATGGCCCACCTCCTCCTGCGTACCATTTTGTAAAGAATTCATACAAATGAAGCCTCAATGATTGGATGTAAACGATTAGTCCTTCAATCAACATTATTCCCAAGTTTCCACCAACAATCATAGCAATGGCACCAGGCGATTCCCATTCGCCCAGAGAATGAAATGCATTGTTAACAGTTAGTAAAAGAGCTGCGTGCACAAGAAGCATGATGCCAATTCGAGCATAGCTTATGGTATGTGATAAGCCTTCAACAGTCTTTCCAAGAACAACTTCCATCATAACACTTGCCATATCTCCACCTTCTTCTGGATGTTTTTTGTTATGTAGTATACCACCTATGATCATCATTACTATTGATCCAATCACAACAACTATTGCAATTCTACTAACTATCCATACTACGGCCCAGTCACCTACTAATATGGTGATCCAAGGAACAGCTTCTGTGTGTGTTCTAGAGTAAATATTCATGATATCATAACTAGACCCAATAGCAGCCATCATCACAGCTACTATACCAAAGTACATGATTAGATTTGGAATTGCCTCGAAGAACAGTGCGGTCCTGTTACCTTCCTTTATGTAAGTTCTAATTCTCAAAACAAATGCCCACACTAGATGTACAATTCCTAGAAAGATCGAAACCTTGAGAATTATAATAACTTGTACAAAAGTAAGCTCTGCTACGCTGATTACGCCAACAAGCCAAGATATAGAGTGAAGAGCTCCACCTTCATGCAAAAGGGATTCAAAAATTGCAAACTCGGTTAAGTGGAAACCAAAAAATTCACCAGTAAATAATCCACCAACAGCAGCCGAACCACCCGACATGGCAATCAACATTCCCCATCTTGATAATGTCCCCTGACCCTTGAATTTGAACAACAGTCCAAAGCACATGAGCAAGAGTCCATGAGCTAAATCTGCAAACATTATTCCGTAAAAAATTGGCCACATAATTGCGATCATTGGTGTCGGATCAAGTTCATGACGTCTTGGAATTCCTTGACTTTGTGTGATAACTTCGAATGTTCTAATCCAACGTTTGTTTGTCAATAAAACAGGAGTTTTTCTGCGAATTTCTGGATCTGTAATATCTTCTGTTACTGACATCCATTTCTTTGTGACTTGTTTGAATTTTTTCTCCATGCTTTTTGGAATGTATCCTCGTATTACAGCAAATCTCTTTGTGCCACCAGGTTTACGAATCCTTTCAAGAACGTCTTTTGCTACGTTTACACCTTCCTGCAACGTCAGAATCTTTCCGCGCACTTTCTTTGTTATTTTTAAGATTTCTTTTGCAAGCTTCTTTTCTTTTTCAGAAAGCTCTTTAATCTTAGAAATAGCTAATACGTAGGATTCAGTTGGAACTTGTGGCATTTCTGGCGGAATGACAAATGGATTTGAATTAAAACTTCGAAGTACTTTTAGTACCGTATCTGATTCTTGCGCACCAGTGAGTATTATTATCGCTGTTTTTTGTTTATTTTCTAATGCATAACTAAAGATGGGGATGTCTTGTAAAGAACGAGCTATTTCACCATAATCTTTTGAATCAATTACAAAGAGGTTTGTGTAAAAGTACTTGGTTAAACCAAGATTACTCAAGTTTACATTTAGCTTTTTTACTACTTCAATAGTTTCTTTCAATACAGTATATTCTTCTAGAGAACGTTCAGTTTCTGCATATTCATCAAGAAGTTTTTTCGGTTGCTTTAAAATGCTTAAACTTTTTTCCTCTAGATCTTCTATCATGTTTTCAATTTCATTAAGTTCGTATGATGTTTTTTTTATCACGGTACCCTTGAATAAAATTTCTAAAATCCCAACACGAGGCGGGATTTGTAGACCCTTTACAACTTCATCAATTGATTGGTATAGTTTCTGAGCCTTTAGAAGCAAGTCATCGATTTCGGGCGTTACAGTATCACTTTTAGTTTCTAAGTTGTGAAACCAGTCAAATTCAGCGAGTCTCGAAATAGCTTCAGGAGATTCTGATCTTGGTAGGATAACAGAACCTAAAATCAGATCCGCTGACGCCAAGATAGCATTTACGTTTAATTATTGATTTTAAAACGTTTCTTAGGTTCTTGAGTTGCTAAACATTAAAATCCGTTATCAATATTTCCTGATCGATGAGTTATGTTGGTGCGTTAGAAAAAACGATTGACAAAATTTTAAAAAAATCTGAAGAGGAATTATTGGAGAGCTTAAAGCAATCGCTTGATAATTCTAAAAAAGTTCTATCAGATTCACTTCCTCCACTTGAACAAGAGTATGATAGAATAATTGCAGAAGGAAAAAAAGATGCAGATAAGATACAAAGTCAAATAGTTGGAAGTTCGGGTTTAGCAGAAAGAAACAAACAGATTTTGTTGGTGGAGGAGTCTGTCGAAAAGGTCATCGACAAAGCTATTGAAAAACTTCGTGAATCGTTACAAAAAGACTATACAAATCTTATGACTCAATTAATTGATGAAGCAATAACATCATTAGGAACTACAGATGTAGTTATATCAACCAACGCAAGAGATTCCGATTTAGTTAAATCTATACTGAAAAAATTTAAAGGTGCAACCTTGTCTTCTGATACGATTGAATGTATAGGGGGAATTTTCGTAAAATCAAAAGACGGTTCAATGAATTTTGATAATACAATTGATGCAAGACTTGAACGGCTAAAGCCTGTGATAAGAAAAGATGTTGCAACTAAATTTGGAAGGTGATTGATGTGACGGCAAAAGGTAAAATTGTTTGGATTAGCGGACCTGCAGTAAAAGCAGATGGAATGTCTGATGGAAAAATGTATGAAACTGTATCTGTTGGGGAAGCCAATCTTATCGGCGAGATAATTCGTCTAACAGGTGATGTTGCGTTTATTCAAGTCTATGAATCTACAAGTGGCCTCAAACCTGGAGAGCCTGTTGTCGGCACCGGAAATCAATTGAGTGTTTTACTAGGACCGGGAATTATGGGTCAAATTTATGATGGTATTCAAAGACCTTTGAGGGAAATTTCAAAAAAATCTGGTTCTTTCATTAGCAGAGGCATTAAAACTACTCCAGTTGATATGACAAAGAAATTCAAGTTTACTCCAACTGTGAAGGTAGGTGATGAAGTAGAAGCTGGAAGTGTGTTGGGAGAAGTTCAAGAAACTCAACTAACCCTACATAGTATTATGGTTCCGCCTAATCATCAAGGTGGCAAGATAACAAATATTGTAAGTGAAGGTGAGTATGATCTTGAAACCGAAGTTGCTACTACCGAAAAAGATGGAAAAAAGATTCCTCTAAAGATGTATCATTATTGGCCTGTCAGAAAACCACGACCCTACACCAGTAGATCCGATCCAAATATTCCATTAATTACAGGTCAGCGTGTGATTGATACGTTCTTTCCTATGGCTAAAGGAGGAACGGGATCAATTCCAGGGGCTTTTGGTACTGGGAAGACTGTTACACTTCATCAGATCGCAAAGTGGGCTGATTCTCAAGTTGTTGTATACATAGGATGTGGGGAAAGAGGAAACGAAATGACTGAAGTTCTTTTAGAATTTCCTAAGCTAAAAGACCCCCACACAGGAAGGCCGCTAATGGAAAGAACCATTCTGGTAGCGAATACAAGTAACATGCCGGTGGCAGCAAGAGAAGCTAGTATCTACACTGGAGTTACCATTGCGGAATACTATAGAGATATGGGAAAAGATGTGGTGCTTGTAGCAGACTCTACGAGCAGGTGGGCGGAGGCTCTAAGAGAAATGAGCGGTAGACTTGAAGAGATGCCAGCTGAGGAAGGATATCCATCTTATCTTGCTTCTAGACTTGCAGAGTTTTATGAGAGAGCTGGAAGGGTTCATGCTCTTGGTAGTCCAGAGAGACACGGATCAGTTACATTGATTGGAGCAGTTTCACCTTCAGGAGGAGACTTTACTGAACCAGTTACAACTCATACCATCAGATTCATCAAGACATTTTGGGCACTTGATGCAAGACTTGCATATTCCAGACACTATCCTTCAATAAATTGGATGAACAGCTATTCCGGATATCTTTCTGATGTAGAAAAGTGGTGGAAATCTAATGTTAATGAAGATTGGCTCAACTTGAGAAATGAAGCGTATGAAGTCTTGCAAAGAGAAGATACACTTAAAGAAATTGTTAGACTGTTAGGACCAGAAGCATTACCTGATGATGAAAAACTCATTTTAGAAGTAGCACGAATGATTAAGATAGGTTTTCTACAACAAAACTCTTTTGACAAAGTAGATACGTACTGTAGTCCAGAAAAACAATTCAAGCTTTTGAAGTTACTAGTTGAATTTTACAAAAGTGGTCAACGTGCTCTGAAAGAGAATGCATCTCTAGCTGACATTCGTGCATTGCCTATCATTAGTAACTTGTTAAAAGCTAGAATGGACGTTCCAGATGATCAACTTGAACAACTAGATCAATTGAGCCATAACATGAATGAACAATTCAAGAACATATCAGGAGTGAAGGTTACCAATTGACGTTACAAGGTGGAATAGAATACAATAAGATTGCAGAAATTAAGGGACCGCTAGTTGTAGTGGATGGGGTTGAGAACGCCATGTTTGATGAACTTGTAGAAATTCAAACAACGGAAGGTGAAAAAAGATTAGGCAAAGTTTTGGAAGTAGGAAATGGAAAAGCTGTAGTTCAAGTTTTTGAAGGAACAATGGGTCTTTCCGTTTCTGGAACAAAGGCAAAGTTTGTCGGCAAAGTTATGACAATGCCTCTTTCTGAAGAAATTCTCGGTAGAGTTTTTGATGGATTGGGTAGACCAAAAGACGGTCTTCCAGATCCTATCGCATCTAAATTTGAAGATATAAACGGCGAGCCAATGAATCCTGAGCAACGGGATTATCCAAGTGAGTTTATCCAAACAGGTGTTTCTGTTATCGATGGTATGTTGACACTTGTACGTGGACAGAAACTGCCAATTTTTTCAGGCTCTGGAATGTCTCACAATATTCTGGCGGCGCAGATTGCAAGACAAGCTTCCGTAGTTGGAAGTGGAGAAGAGTTTGCTGTAGTGTTTGCAGCAATTGGTGTACAATATAGTGAAGCTAAATACTTTCAACGTAGTCTAGAAGAATCGGGTGCACTAAAAAGAAGTGTTCTCTTTCTAAATCTTGCAGACGATCCAGCCATTGAAAGAATAATCACGCCTCGTGTTGCACTGACTGCTGCAGAATACCTTGCGTATGATCTTGGCATGCATGTTCTTGTCATTCTAACAGACATGACAAATTATTGTGAAGCATTAAGAGAAATCTCTGCAGCACGTGAAGAAGTTCCAGGGAGAAAGGGTTATCCTGGATATCTGTACACTGACCTGTCGACTATCTACGAAAGGGCTGGAAGACTAAAAGGGAAAAAGGGAAGCGTTACTCAAATGCCCATACTTACAATGCCCTCAGATGATATTACCCATCCAATTCCCGATCTTACCGGATACATCACAGAAGGACAAATTGTTCTTGGTAGAGAACTCTTTAGAAAAGGAATCTATCCGCCAGTGAATGTATTGATGAGTCTTAGTAGAATTATGAAAGATGGAGTTGGGGAAGGAAAGACACGTGCGGATCATCAGGAAATTTCAAATCAATGTTACGATGCTTATTCTAGAGCACAGGAAGTTAGAGCACTTTCTGAAATCGTTGGAAAAGGTGGCCTTACTGAAGTCGATAGAAAATACATGGATGTTGGTGACATGTTTGAAAAAGAGTTTCTATCACAGGGACTAGATGAAAATAGAAATCTTGAAGAAACACTTGGTCTTCAGTGGAAGGTAGCATCCGCTTTACCAAAAAATGAACTCACCAAGGTAAAAGACAAGTTTATTGATCAATACTATAAGGCGAGTAAGTAATGTCATTCGGGCAAACTGTATCAGCTACCAAAATTGAACTCCTCAAATACAGACGTTCAAGTAAAGTTGCTACAATGGTTCGAAAAATCTTAGATGATAAACGTGCAGTCTTACTGAAACGAATCAACGAAATGATTGATGAAGCAACTAAAGCTCGAGGAGATATTTGGACTCCTCTTCAAGATGTTTATCGTACAGTGAATGAGGCTTATCTTACTCTTGGAACTAACACTGTGGATTCAGTTGCACAGTCTACACCAGCCTCTATGGAAATAGATGTTGATGTAAAACGAATAGTTGATGTAACTATTCCCGTGCTTTCTGTTAAAGAAATTCATGCTGACTCAATGCCATATGGATTTGCTGACACCAATGCCACAATTGATAGAGCAGCAAAACAAATCAAAACAATGCTTCCTCAAATTTGCAAGGCAGCTGAATTTGAAAATTCAATAATTAGTTTAGCAAAAGCGTTAGAGAAAACTCAGAAATTATTGAATGCTCTTGAAAATATCATTATACCTATGTATGAATCTCGAATAAGATTCATACTTGCAACATTAGAGGAACGAGATCGGGAAGAATTCGTAAGATTAAAAAAAGTTAAAGCTGTCATCGAAAAGAGAAAAGGGTAATGGCAAAAGAAGATATCAAGAAAACTTTAGAAAGTACAAAATCAAGTCTTGATCAAGATTATGACGATTTTGTAAAATCTATAAAAAGTGATCTTGAATCTTTTAAGAAAACTATGTTAGAAAAATCCTAAAATCATATTATGATTTAAATATAGTCTATGAACGTTAAACTGATACCAATGAGGTACCTTGTTTTCGTAATTGGAATCCTTTCGGTATTAGTTTTAGGTTTTACAAATGTTTACGGTCAGGAAGAAGTAGAATCTTCTGCTTCTGGAGACATGAAAGTGTTAGGTGCTGGTTTTGCATTTGGTCTTGCTGCACTAGGTGCAGGTATTGGATTAGGTTATGTAGGTTCTGCAGGTCTTGCAGTAATCAGCGAAAACCCAGCACTACAATCAAAAGTTTTCATCTTTATCGGAATGGTAGAATCAATTGCTATCTATGGTATAGTAATGATGTTTATCATCTTGGGACAATAAGTTACCAAAAAAATTTAGTTTGAAAATTTATTTTGTGAAAGTAATTATACATCCAATTAAAAGTATTCACTAAACATTAAAATCCTCATTCATCAAGTCTAAAGGAATTGGGTATTGGTGGTCCTCAAAAAGTATTTTCTTCTGTAAAATCGTTTAGTGCACGTGGAAAATTACTTTCAAAAAAAGAACTTCAAACTTTGGCTGAGTCAAGAGACCTAGATGAGCTCGTAACAAGAATAAAAAATACTGCTTATGCTGACTCTATTTCTAAGCTTACAACACCCTTTACACCAGAAAAAATAGAAGCTCTCTTAAGAAGTCGTCTTGCAGAAGTCCACTACTCTCTTGGTAAATCTGTAGGCGGGTCAGCTGTTTTGAAAGCGTATTATCTTAAGTTATTAATTTGGAATTTAAAACTCATATTCAAAGGAAAAGTTTTGGGTATACCATCTGAACAGATCGAATCTCGGATAAATCTACGAGCCGAAGAACTAATTGGACGTCGTGACATAATTGTCAAGGCTCTTGTTGCAAAAGATATAGAGGAAGCTGCATCAAGTTTAGCTTCAAGTGAATTTGGGGATGAAGTTGCAAAAGCAGTTGCACTTTATAATGAAAAAAAGGATGTGCAAGTGTTTGACATCTATTTTGAAAAAATATTCTACAAACAATTAGGTACAGCGATGAAAAGGTCTGGAGAAAGAGATGTTGTTCCCTTGATAAGAATGGATATTGACTTTTTCAATTTGCTTAGTACGCTTAGAGGAAAATTCTGGGGGTTAGAAGAACAACAAATACTGGACCTTATAGTAGCTTACACTTCAACAGTTTCAAGAGACTTGATAGTTAGACTTTGTGCGATGGAATCCGTAGCGGATGCATTTGGTGAACTAGAAAATACATACTATAAGGAAATGATCCCAGAAACAAAAGTTCCTATAGAAGCTATTTCACAGTTTGAAAGATCATTCGAGCTTGAAATTTTCAGAACAGTGAATAGAACGTTTACGAAAATGTTTAGCTTGTCTAACGTAATTGGAATTTTGAAGTTGACTACTTTTGAGGTGAGGAACCTGTCCGCAATTGCATATGCAGTACAACAAAAGATTGATCCTCAAATTACAATGTCAAAGATTATCACTATAGAATAACTTGATAATTTTACTCCCATCATAATTGAAGGATTTAATTAATGGATTTGAAAGCATGATCTGCATTGAAATTTAAGGGTTCTAAAAAAATGACAGCTACCGAAGAAATCCCAGCTACTACAACTGCTCCTGCAAAAGTTGATGACATAATCAAAGCTTTATCGGGATTAGAGTCTAACATTGATTCCCTAAATGAAAAACTAGCAGATATGAAGAATCAGCTAAATCAAAAGGCTCTGAAAGAAATTGACAAATTGCGAGAACAGGTAACTGAAATGGCAACTAAAGAAGCGGAATCAATTATAGCACAGTCACGTGAGAAAGCCAAATCAGAATCTCAAAAAATAGCTACCGAAGGTGATGAAAACCTAAAAAATGTACAAAAAAAGATAGGCGACAAGTTTGACGAGGCAGTTGACCATGTTGTGTCAACTGTTTTGAAGGCATAACCTCAAGGAATAATTCTTAATAAGCACTTGAGACATTAAAAAAATCCATGGACTACAATAAGTTCTGCAGCGAGATTGTCAAAAGCAATCCAAAGATACGATTTGCCGGAGTCTACAACACGATAAGTGGTGAAATATATTATAAGATGCAAGAAGGAATTAAAAAAATATTTACCGATCAACAAACAAAAGACTCGTTAATACATGGGTATGCAAGGTGGAAGACTCGTCTACATTCTTCAGATCTAATTGGAACACCAATCTACACCATGACAAAATATCCTAAAATTAATCGTCTTACGATGCCTTGTGGAGAAAAGGGTATACTAATGATAAGTACAGAGCCTGATCTAGAACCTTTTAAAATAATTGATGATGTTTGCAAATTGCGAGAAAAATATGCGGATCCTGAAGACTATGAAACGGAGCCTCGTCAATTAAATTTTTAGATAAATTCTCATAAAGGATTTCTGTTGTTGAATTATTCTACAGGAAGTTCTAATCTATTTCCCCATTCTCCCCAAGATCCTAAATAAACTCTAACATTTTTGAATCCAAGTTTTTTTAATGCAACAAACGTGTTTGCGGCCCTGTAAGCTCCTTGGCAGTATGTTACTATTTCATCATCTTTTGAAAATGGATACAATTGAGAAAGCTCTTTTTCATTTTTCAAAGTTCCATCATTTGTTATATTCAAATTCCAATCAACATTTACTGCGCTAGGAATATGGCCTTTTTGAGCAGCTCGAACTACTGTACCATCAAATTCTTCTTTTGATCTTGCATCAATGATTTTTACTCTATCCAAGTTATCTTTGAGATATTCATAGCCAACAAGAATCTCATCATTTGTCTTACCAGAAAATTTTGCTTGCTTGAATGGATTTGTTTTTGTTTCAGTTGGAAGATTTTCGCTTTTCCATTTTTGAATTCCGCCATCTAACATGAAAACCTGAGGATGTGAAAAATAAAGTAGCATCCAAACTCCTCTAGCTGCCAGGATTCCAGACACATCATCATAGAATACTACTTTTTTTTCGTTAGTTATACCAACAAATGAGAACAAGTCTGTGGTTTGGGCATTAAAGTTCTCAATTCCTTTCTTTGATGTATCAAACCAGTGAAATGCAAAAAGGTCCAAGTTTATTGCACCAGGAATATGATTCTCAGAATATTCCTTGTATGATCTTGTGTCAATCAAAACAAGGTTTGACTCGTTTAGAATTTGCTCAAGTTCTTTTGTTTGAATTATCACGAATCAACAAATGATACTCGAATGTAAATTCATTTGTTTTTTTAGAAAATTATCTTTAGGAAATTTAAAAAAAAGAAAAAGGAAGGAATTTCCTATTCGTTGACGTATGCTCTTTCTCCGTGTTGTGCGAGATCGAGTCCAATCTCCTCTTCCTTAGGAGTGACTCTAATTCCACCAGGCCATATGGTATCCATTATTTTCAGTATTACAAGTGTCATACCAAATGTATAGGCTACAGACATCAAAGCACCAATAATGTTGATTGCTTGTTGTTCATAACCTTCTGGTGTTCCAGTCCATGCACCGATACCATCACCGGTATCCCAAACGTGTGGACTAGCTAGTGTTCCAGTTAGAACTGCGCCAGTGAAACCACCCATTCCGTGTACTGCCCATACATCGAGTGCGTCGTCCCATCTTCGTGCATTCTTGAATGCAACACATGCATAACAAACGGTTCCAGCTGCAATACCAATGATTATTGCCGCCATAGGTCCTACCCAACCAGACGCTGGTGTGATTGCTACCAATCCTGCAACAGCTCCTGTTGCAGCACCAATGATGCTTGGTTTTCCTGTGTAAGCCCATGACATGAGTAACCATGTTACAGATGCAACACCTGTAGCAGTGTTTGTCACTGTCCAAGCGCTTACTGTAATACCATCAACCATTACTTCACTACCTGCGTTAAATCCAAACCATCCAAACCAGAGTATACAGGCACCAAGGACACACATCGGTACGTTGTGTGCTTCCATTGGAACCTTTCCATATCCTAGTCTTCGGCCTAAAACTAACGCACCTGCAAGTGCAGCAAATCCTGAAGTAACGTGTACGACAGTACCACCTGCAAAGTCAAGTGCATAGCTCGGCGATAGATCCGGATCAAGGTCTAGTGGTCCTCCTCCAATAAATCCGCCACCCCATACCCAGTGGGCAATTGGATCGTAAACGAACGTTCCCCAAAGTAGGATGAAGATAATTAGAGCACTGAACTTCATTCTGTCAATTAGTCCACCAACAATTAGAGCTGGTGTGATAATTGCGAATGTTAACTGGAACATTGCAAACATTTGATGCGGAACAGTTCCTGGCCAGCCTACACTACATATCTCTTCTTCAGGGAAGACTTGCATTTGATATGCAGCGGACCACGTGTCAGTACATAGACCTAGCTCACCAAGTGGTGCCCAAGCAGAGACTTGGTTAAAACCAACGTAATCTAAAGCGCCCATGTACAAGTTTGCATCATTATCAACGGGTCCAAATGCGAGGGTATAACCCCATGCTACCCATTGCCATGACATCAAACCCATTACGATGAAGACCATTCCAATGACGTTTACTGCGTTCTTTGATCTGGCTAATCCGCCATAGTAGAATGCAACACCAGGAGTCATGAAAAGTACAAGTGATGATGCTGCAAGAATCCATGCTGTGTCACCTGTATCAATTCTACAGGGCAACATGCCTCCTTCGCCGTCATCATACCAACATTCGTTTGGATTTCCAGTGTAGATTCCACTGGTACCTAAGACATATCCGTCCATACCATCGGAAATCTGTTGCGCAAATGCTTGAGACATTGCGCCAGTTGCTGTAATAGCTACTGTAACTACAAGTAAGATTGCATACTTGCGGTTCCTAGAATTCATTATTTGCATGAAATTTGGAAAGGATATAAGCATAGAGATTTTTAAAGCGATAGCAGTGTAACTTATTATATTTCCTTAATATAAGATACTAACATAGAATATGAAAATTATGTCACAAAGTTTTGAACCTAAAAGTAGTGGTAGAATAAGGCAGTTAGAGGTTTTGAGGGGATTAATTTGAAATCAGATCCTTCAAAACTAGCAATTTTTGATACCTTCAAAACCAAAAATCAACAGCTTACTGGTGAAGCAACAAGACAGAGATCCATAATCATAGCATTAGCTACTCAAGAAAGTCCCACTGAAAAAACAAGGACGTCACTTTCTCAAAGGATTGCAGACAAGAATGGATTAATTTGGAAGAATCTCTATTCTGGAGTTTTTCGAGATTTGGATGAAATTCTCATTCCACTAAAACTTGTTGAGGAGGAGGGTCGCTTGCCATTAAGGCGTGGTCCAAAGGCACTTCAGGAAAAAGGAATTCCATACTATAAACTAACTCAGAGTGGGGTGTTAGTGGCGTTGTCAATCAAAGAGATTAAAGATAGACATACTCTTTTGGATAAGTTTTTTTCATATTCAAATTCACAAGAAAAGGAATTTCAGGGAATTATTCTAAAACTCTCAAAAATTTCTCCAAAATTCACCTTTTCTTTATTTGAAAAATATGTGAGAGCATTTTGTGAAGGAAAATTTGAAAATTTGCTTCCATTTACTTTTGCAAATTTGAAGAGTGTTTCTGATGAAAGCCTTCAAGTTCAAAAGGAAATACTAGAGGCCTTTTCAAACTTGTCAAAAGCAGATAAAGAGAAAACCATAGATTTGCTAAAAAAACTCAGTTGATATTTCGATAACATTAAAATCAGCACTTGGAGGAGGCTGGGCGATGAGCAAATTTATGAAGATTCATGAGATTGGTGATTTACCATGATGGGAGATAGAGACTATAGGAAACTCATAAAAACTGCCATAGATTCGATTGGAAAGCAGGTCGAACTACAAATTGATGCAAACGATATCAAAACAATTCATCTAGATGAAGTTGTCAGATGTCTCAGACGTTCATACTATGATAGAGTAGAGCCAGAAGAGATTGATAGAACTAGTTTTGTAGATTTAGTTGGAGGCCTACTTAGAAGCAAGGGTTATGGCTCTAAAACTGGAGAATTTGAAATTGATGATCTAAAGCTCAAAGGACAGACAGATATGATAATTGATGAAGTGGTCTTTGTTTTACGTTCTGCAAACACACTACCAGAGAATCCAATTGCTCGTGATTTACTGTACCTTAATACATGTATGTGGATTTTTGACAAGACAGAAGGACTCATAGTGTATCTTACTGGAGATGGAAAAGAGACCTCTTTTTCCTTGTCAAGGGGCAAAAAAATGTTCGAGGAAGTTGTAAGACGAGCCAGAGTTCTTCATGATCTTCTAAAGGAGAAAAAGGTTCCAATTTTAGAACCATCAGATGAATGCTCTACCTGTCAATATTACGAAAGGTGTTACATTAAACAAAAGATTGCAAAATCAATATCAATAAAAGACCTAGTTGGTTTTAACAAGTAAGAAAAATATTGTGAAAGGAAATTTTTCCTTTACTAATCTAGTGGTTCTGGATGTCCTTTGCCACGTAGTGCAAAGCATACAACTGCTAGTGCAATTGCTACTCCTATTGCTGAGCCAAATGCGGCCAAACTTGCTTCTGCCATCAGCAATCATCAAATCTGTGAATCATTTATAACTTTGGCAATTTATTTCGTGTAAAAACAAATAATCATAATTTTTGAATTTTATGATACAATGCCACAAGGAGATTACTTGGTAAATTCAAAGGTAATCTCATTTTGGCCGCCTGTTGTCATGGAGCTCAAATTGAAAAATGCCTCTCCAATGATTTTCCAATTTGCGGTGTTTTCTGTCAAGTCAGACCAAAGTTCTGGAGTGTTTCCTGTATTTTTTAAGACAATTTCATCGGAGAGGGTAGTAGAGCTTTTAGATAAAATTTGGATATAACTAGAACCAATAACAAATCCCGCAGCACGTTCACCAATCTGACCCACATACACTCGAACATCATCCTCAAGGAGTTCGTATTTGAGATATTGTAGAATCACTGACTTAAAATTTGGATTTGAGACTAGGAATTCAATTTCTAGAACAGCATATTTGTCTGTAATCTCCACAATTGATAGATCCTCTAATTCTATGGTAATTGGCATAACTTTTGCAGAGTCTGAAGATCCTGAAAAAATTCCTTCTTCAGAAATATCGCTGATTAATGTTTGACCGGAAAGGGCAACAATTCCAATAACAACTGCAAACCCAGCAGCTCCTAGAACAACGAAAATTCTCGGATTCAATATTCAATTTAAGCTTGAACATCTCTTAAATGTTGATAATTATTATACTGAAAATGTATTGATGTAATCAATGCAATATTTTGAGGCAGTAAGAATTGGAAAGCAAAGAGCAAACAAATCTCAAATGAAGATTTTCGATATTGCTGGATTTGGAATGCTAACAATTACGACAAAAAAAGTAGATGGCAAATTTATTCCAGTTGGAGAAGAAGACCTTGCTGCAGTAATTAAAACTCCTGATGGTTTTGCTGCCATTCTAGTTGATGCTGATGGCAAGACAAAAGCTCAATCAAAGGCTTTAGAAAAAAAAGAGGCTCTAGATATTTTCAAAAAATTAATTGAATCTGGAATTCCAGAATTTTCTGAGGAATATGTAGAGCTTTGGACGGAAAAATATCCTACAGTTCAAAATAATTAAAATCTAAAATTATTTTTTCTTTAAAATTATTTCAGTTCCAACAGAGTCACCTTTGATTGCCATCTCTAATGACTTGATGTCCGCTTTTAGAATGCGGGTTTTGATTTTAGAGCGCTCTATAATTTTCAAGGCTAAAATGTCCATTAAATCATAGCTTCCAGCTATGGAATCTTCATGGACAAGCATCTTTCGAAGTGATTTTAGATCAATTCGCTTGAACTTTTTTGCTTTTTTGTATTTGTTTGGATCCATATCATAAATTCCATCAACATCAGTTGCATTGAGAAACTCTGTAGCCTTTACCTTTTCAGCAATTAGTGCTGCCGTACCATTAGTGCTGTGTCCTGGATGCAATCCTCCTGTAACTACAATATCTCCACTGTCTACTGCGATTCGAACTTCCTGCAAAGTTTTTGGTGGATGAGGATATGCATTATGTTGTAGAGCATAAATCAAAAGTTGAGCGTTTAGACGAGAAATCTCAATTCCTAGCTCATCCAAGCTAGATTCATCGGCTCCCGAAGATCTTGCTTGGTTGATGTAATGTCTTGCAATATTTCCTCCTCCAGCAACTATAATTGGCTGGCAAACTTTGCTAATCTTTACCAGAAATCTTGCATAGTCTTTCAATACTTTGACATTATCAATGCTGAAAATTCTGCCGGAAAGCTTGATAACAATTCGTTTTTTCACTTTAAACCACCAAGGATTGATTTGGCTGCAATTTCAACTTTTTTTCTATTCTTGTTTGTTGTGTAAACTCTGAGAATGTTCATAAATCCAGACATTTGAGAAACCAAGGGAATTTTTGAGATGGGAATTTTTTCGGCGTGTCGTTTGCTTGAATCTCTTGTAACAAGAATAATTGATTGTAATTCTTTTTTTGATGGTCCCAATGGAAGCGATGAAGTGATAGAACTATCAATAAATATCTCATTTTCATTGACTCTGGATTTTTTTGAAATCTTTTTCCTTAATTGACTTGTTTTCATTTTTCCAAGTTTGGCCTTGTTTGTTAGAATTCTTTCAAAGACACATTTTAGAAGTTGGCGGTTTTGGTAGTCCTCTGCAATTTTCTTTGCTCTTCTTAGTTCACTGGTTCTACCAGACAAAGAAAGCAGTTTGAGTAGAACGGATTCATCTGTTAGCTCCACATAGTCTATCAAATTTAATGAGGTCAATCCTAGCTCATCATCAGCTAGTCTCATTGACTCAAGCAACATAACTTCTGCAGAACGAACAGTTTTGTGAAAATACACAGCCTTGAACATTTGATAACGAGAATGCATCATTGACTCAAAAGAATACAATGCAGATTTTTCTAGTGCGAGTTTTTTTTGATAAACTTCAAGTGATTGTGTTAATCGTTTATGATCAATTTTTGCATGCTCTGCACCTGTATAGTAACCATCACGCAAGAGATAATCCATCATATCGGCACTTAGCATGCCAGAGATTATTTCATTCATGAATTGTAATTTTGAATCTCCAAATGCAAGTTTGGTAATGAATTTTTTATCATAACCCGATTTAGAAAGTAAATCTCCTATCTCTGTTTTCAAAATGATTCTTTTGCCCATTTCTTCATGAGAAATTTTCCTTTTTTCTTGTAATATTTCTTCAAAAAGATGAGAGAATGGTCCATGACCAATGTCATGGAGCAAAGCTGCTAGACGTAAATTTTCAATGTCGTCTTTTTTTAGAATTCCTTTTTCTTGTAATGCTTGTCCGGCTTGTCCTGAAATGTGCATCACACCAAGTGAATGCTCAAATCTTGTGTGCTGTGCTCCAGGATAAGTTAGATGAGCTCCTGAAAGTTGTCGTATTCTTCGTAATCTTTGAAAGATTGGATTATCAATAATTTTTAGTTCAGGCCCTGAAACTCTGATAAAATCATGAATTGGATCAATGATATCTAGATGAGTTTTTTTCATGCCCCAGTTTTTTTTGCAAAGATCTTCATGATGTCTTGGTGAACCTTTTGTTTTGTTTTAGAAGCATCAACAATTTTCCAATGCTTTTTCTTTGCTAGCTGTCTGTATGCTTGGAAAATTTTTCTTGAAAATTCTCGGTTTTTTTCAAATTCATCTCGCTTTGTTTTTTTGCGACTAAATGCTTCTTTTTGAGATACATCAAGTACAATTACCAAATCAGCTTTTGGTAAACCTTCATCTAGATTTTCAAGCCAAGCTAAATTCATTCCATTTGCCAGACCATAGACAAGATTTGATTGGTAGTATCTATTCATTATCAAAACGGAATTTTTTGATATGGCATCTTTGATGTCTTTGACCTTTTCCCATCTGTTTGCTGCTAAAAGACAATGAACTACCTGGACTGGAAGTTTTCTTTTTCCCATCAGAAATTTTTTAATCTCTTTTCCAACAGGGGTTTTATAGTCTGGAAAGCTGAAAATTTTTGTTTTGAGTTTTCTCTTTCGTAGTGCTTTTGCAAGTAATTCAGATTGTGTCTTTTTTCCTGCCTGATCTCCGCCTTCAATTACTATAATCATGAGATGTATTCACAGGGCGTTTGAGGAATTAAAAATCTATCAAAATTTATAACTAAATAAGAAGGAATTTTCAAAATGGGTCTAGTGAAATACATGGCAAAAGAAATGATGCGGGAAATTGGCAACAAATCAAGAGAGTTCTATGAATTTGTTCTTCCGCCAGTGGACATGGTAATTGATGACAAAAAACTAACA
This sequence comes from Nitrososphaerota archaeon, assembly GCA_022567895.1. GTDB lineage: Archaea > Thermoproteota > Nitrososphaeria > Nitrososphaerales > Nitrosopumilaceae > DRGT01. Next base: position 16,157 of record JADFGC010000001.1, on the reverse strand, counting down.
GTTGTTATTGATATGCCTGGATTTGATAAAAAAGACATCAAGCTGTCAATCAATGGAAATATTCTTTCAATTAATGCTGAAAAAAATACTAGCGATGAAAAAAAAGACAATGTAATTTGTAATCAAAGACCAAATGTCATTGATAAAAAAATCAGACTTCCAGTTCACATCAAAGAAGGAGAAGAAAAAGTAAATTCTGCTAAATATTCCCAAGGAGTTTTAACAATTACAATTCCTGTTACAAAAAAGGGAAAAGATATCTCAATAGAATGATTATCTTTTTCTAAATATTACAAAAATTCCCATCATCACCAGAGAACCAATCATTCCAGTAATTGATACAGTTTCATTAGCGCTATACAAAAATGCAGAGCCAATAAAAATTGCTGAAGACAATATGCTACCTGATAACAAAACATTTGATCTTGGTTTTGATGAGAGTAATTGTAAGGATCTATTTTCATCAATGAATTTTTTTAGTTCTGGAGCAATTGCGATTGTTGCATCAAGTGACTTTACAAATCTTTCAAAGGAATATTTTAGCTCCTCAATGTAAGCATCTTTGATTAGATTTTCTTCTTCAAGAATTTTCTTTAATACTTTGACAAATTTGAAGTCAACCTTGTGCGTTTTGTAAATTCCTTCAACAATTGTTGCCATTCTCATGTAAAGTGCAAGATTTTTTGGAAGAGTGAATGGAAATTTACTCATTGTTTTATTTGCAAGTTCCATTAATGCTTCAACTTCCATCTCTGATGGTTTTTTTCCGTGCATTGCTCTAACTGTTAATTCAATTGCCTTTTCAATTGTAGAGCGATTATAATCTGGAACTAGCATTCCTAGCTGATCCATTGCGTTAACAGTTCTTGATGGGTCCTTTTCGACAAGAGCCAGATAAAGTTGCACCAATCTCATTCTTGTTTCATTATCTAGTCTGCCAACCATTCCAAAGTCATATAGAATCAGTTTTCCATCATCGGTAACTGAGATGTTTCCTGGATGTGGATCTGCATGAAAGATTGTGTCTCGAAGAAGCATTGTAAAGAAAATCTTGTGAACGTCAATTACCAGTTTTTCTCTATCAATTCCCTTCTCATCAAGAGCCTGAACATTAGTGATTTTGATGCCTGGAATATACTCCATAGTTAGAACATTTTCAGAGGAAAGATCATCAAAAACGGATGGAATAATTACGTTGTCGTATTCTTTTAGATTTTCCTTGATGGATTTTAGATTTGAGGATTCCATGGTATAGTTCATTTCTTCATGAATTGTTTCAATAAATTGGGCAAGCATTGCTTTTGCAGTAAATCTCAAGTTTGGATCAACAAACTTCAGTGCTGTTGGAAGAATTTTTTTTAGAATTTTTAGATCTTCTTCGACAATTTTTTCTATTCCAGGACGTTTTACCTTTATAGCAACTTGTTGGTTTCCAACCTTTCCACGATAAACTTGGCCTAATGATGCTCCAGACAATGCATCATGTTCTATTGAATCAAATTTTTGATCTATTGGTCCAAGATCTTTTTCAATAATTGGTTTTACATTTTCAAAAGAAGACGCTGGTACTTGATCCTGTAGTTTTGCAAGCTCTTCCATGTATGGTTGTGGTAAAATGTCTGCTCTTGATGAAAGCCACTGACCAAGTTTAATGTAAACTGGGCCAAGTGAAATGAAAGTGTTCAAAACTTTTTTTGCATTTTTTCTGTATTTTTCCTCATCTACTCCTTTTCCTTCGCTTTTTACCCAATCACGTCGGTCTTTTCTTAGTGCTAAAAGTAGGGGAATGAGTTTGATGACAACTTTGATTGTTCTAAATGTGCTTATGATTAATCACCAGTGAAGATCTTTTAGTTTTTTTGATACTGAATAACCAAGATAACCTGCAAGAATTGATGCAATCAATCTAGACAGTACTGAATTTTTTTTATTACTGTTTTTGAAAATACTTGTTGCAACTTTAGAGCCACCAAATGCGGCGCAAGCTAAACCAATTAGAACTTCAGGTGCATCATGAATTAAATGTCCTAGTGGATCCTTTCTTGGATCAACTTTGTCAGTGTGTACGAGAAATTTATCATCATATTCTCGAATGTGCAAGTTTCCAAGGCGATACTGTTTATTTGCGCCATTTTTTTGCCCAAGTTTAGTTAATTCAGCCTTATCTGGCATGAATTCACGCAATTCCTTTGGAACTTCGATTTCATCCCATGACATGATCAGATACTTGCGGTGCGGAATATAATTATTATCTAACGATTTTTGATTCTAAAAATCACGATTGCAGGTGCGACAAAATACATTCCGATATTCATTAGAATGATTCCGATTCCATAGCCTAACATCTCTTGTTCTGAATCAATATCAACGTGATTTAGAATTGAAAGAGATGCTAGTAACGGTGTGAGTACAAGCTTTACAGTTTCCTTGAATGCTGGGCTTTCTCTCTCCCAATCTGCTATTGTTGGGGAGAATGAATAGTAAAATGTGTTAAATCCTGTCATAAAGGAATGACCAGATTCTGTGCTGAGAACTTTGTTGTCTCTAATCTCTCGTAATAGTTGTACTTGTGGCGCCATTTCAGAACCATATGCTGCAGTTGCAATAAGGCATCCTCCACCTCCACTTGAAGTTTCTACCACTTCACAAACTCCATCAATTAGTTTAGTTCCAACACCACACCAGCCTTCAACAGGTTCTTCTACTTCGGGTTCATCTAGTCCAACTGCTTCATAGATTGATGAATATTCAGGATAATTTTTGTCAAACCAATTCATGTAAGCTTCTTCATTGTTGTATCTGTCAACATAAGATTGTGGATCTTGGTTTGGATCAACAAAGGATGCCAAAGTTTTTTCTGGTTCTGGATTTTCTAATCCAACAGCTTCATAAATTGTTCTATCTGGATAGTTGCTATCAAACCAATCCTTGTAGGTTAGTTCGTTTGTGTATCTATCAATATAGTATTGTGGATCTTTGTTTGGATCAACAAAAGATGCAATACCGGTTTCTTTTGGTTCAGGGATTGGTACTGGGGCGGGTTCAGACACAGCATTTACAGTAATAGTGACACTTTGTTTGTCCTCAAGGTTTCCACTTTTTGCAATAACATCAAATTGGTAAGAGTTTCCACCTTGAGATTTAGTTGGAGTCCAAGAAAATGTTCCAGTATTTGCATTAATCTGAGCACCTGATGGAGCATTGTTAGCTAAACTAAATTGTAAATCATCAGAAGAACTACCTATAACTTGAACACCAAATTGCATTGATTTTTCTACATCTGTTGTAAGCTTCTTTGGTAATTCCTTTATTGCAAACGATATCTCTTTTGCAGTAGCTGATGCTTCATTTGATGCAACGCTGATTCCTACCGAATTTATCGCAAAAATTCTGTATGTATATGTTGTACCAGCTAAGACGTTTTTGTCTGCATAAGATCGTACAGGTTTGTTTGTATTATCAACTAGTACTGAATAACCAGAATCTGTCTTTACCTCAATTTTGTGACCTGAGATTAGAGAATTTCCATCAGATGATGGTGCATTCCAAGAAAGCGTGATCTGATTTGATTCAGCAATTGCTTTTAGTTGTTGTGGGGCGGTTGGAGTAGTAACAGGTGGGGATGGTGTTTCATCAGTTGAATCTTCTCTAGGTGTTGCAGATGCCTCATTTGAAATATCACTTGAGCCAAGTGTGTATCGTGCAGATACCACAAATGTGTATTCTTTGTCAGTCTGAAGATTGCTGACAGTGTATGTTGTTGGGTTGGCATTTACACTAGCAATATCTTCATAAACACCAATAGTTATTTTGCGTTCTATTTCATAACCGCTAATTTGAAAACCATAAGTTTCAGATGGAGCAATCCAAGAAAGTCTGATTTGGTTTGGAGAAATTGCAGTTGCAACCAAACCTGTTGGTACCGTTGTTTGTCCTGGTTCTGCAGAAGCTTGTGATGAGACAGTACTAGTACCGGCAGAATTTATTGCGTACACTCGATAAATGTAAGTTTCATTTGATTCCAAACCTTCATGCAAAAATGAAGTACTGGAACTTCTTGTATCAGCTACCAGTGTTGAAAAAGAACCATCGCTTGTTTTGTATTCTATCTTGTATCCAGTGATTTCAGGAATGCCATCGTCTGGTGGTGCATTCCATGTTAAAAATATCGAAGTTTTAGATGCTGCTTGAGCAGAAATACTGGTTGGTTTGCCTGGAACATTTTGAATTGCCCCAGATATTGAAAAGACTTGAATTCTGTCGTTATTTGTATCAGCAATATACAGCAAATCATTTGATGCATCAAGTGCTAACCCAGAAGGAGAATTAAAGTCGCCATTACCTGAACCAGAAGAGCCAAACTCTTCTACAAAACAAACTCCATCTGTAATCTCTACAGTGTTTTGTGGGCAGTTATCACTGGTATCAACTAGCTTGAATGTTTGAATTCTATCGTTGTTTGTATCAGCAATATACAGCAAATCATTTGATGCATCAAGTGCTAATCCAGAAGGAGAATTAAATTCGCCGTCATCAGGACCAAAAGAGCCAAACTCGTCTACAAAACAAACTCCACCTGTAATCTCTACAGTGCCTTGTGGGCAGTTATCACTGGTATCAATTAATTCAAAGAATTGAATTCTGTCATTATCTGTATCAGATACATACAAAATTTTAGAATCATCAATTACCATGCTTGATGGATTTTTAAAATTACCAGCGCCTGAGCCAGTAGAGCCGAATTTGAACAAAAATGTTCCAGATGAATCAAACACCGATATGGAATCAGCAATGGTTGATACGTAAACATCTTTTGTTGATTCTTGTATCGCTATACCGTTTGGTGTTCCCAAATAATCTTGGTCATTACTATTTGATGAACCAAACTTTAATTCAAAATCTCTATCAGAGGCAAACCTTTGAACACGATCATTTTTAGAATCAACAACATAGATGTCACCAGTCAAGTCTACTGCAACATCAATTGGTTTGTTGAATTGCCCATCACCGTCCTCTACTGCATCAGGTGCATTATCATTACATCCTTGATTTGTTTCCATGTTACAAAATGAACCAAACTCATACTGATGATCTCCATCGTCGGTGAAAGCATTAATGCGATTGTTATTAGTGTCTGCAACAATGACAGTTTGTCCATTGGGGCTTAGTGCAATACCTATGGGAACATCAAACTCATCATCATCAGAACCAGAAGAGCCGAAATTGAGTGAGAAAACAGGCTCTGCCAGAACGGTTTGAGATACTGTTATACTAATAATTAGCAAAAAACTAAAGAGCAGATATAGGGGTTTTTCATCCATGGTATTATCTTAGCACCATTCTGAAACCCAATAAGTCAGCGAATAAACTTCAGCACACAATTTAACAAATAACTTTCAATTAAATCAGCGTGAACTGAATTTTTTTCTAGCTTTTAGGATTACTATTGCAGGCGCAACAAAATACATTCCAATATTCATCAAAATTATACTGATTCCATATCCAAGCACTTCAGCCTCAGAATCGACATTAACATGGTTTAGAATTGAAAGGGATGCAAGTAATGGCGTGATTCCAAGCTTTACAGTTTCTTTGAATGCTGGGTTTTGACGCTCCCAATCTGCTATTGTTGGGGAGAATGAATAGTAAAATGTGTTAAATCCTGTCATAAAGGAATGGCCAGATTCTGTGCTGAGAACTTTGTTGTCTCTAATCTCTCTAAGTAATTGTACTTCTGGTGCTAATTCAGAACCATATGCTGCAGTTGCAATAAGACATCCTCCGCCTTGGGATGCTTTGACGACTGTACAAACACCATCAATTAGTTTAGTTCCAACACCACATTCACCAAATTCTGGTTCTTTAATTACTGGCTCTTCTAATCCAACTGCTTCATAAATTGATGAGTATTCTGGATAATTTTTGTCAAACCAGGCCTTGTAGTTTGGTTCATTGTTGTATCTGTCTACATAGTATTGAGGATCTTGTTTTGGATCAACAAATGGTGCAAGCTCCTTTGGTGGTTCAGGGTTTTCCAATCCTACTGCTCCATAAATTGATGAGTATTCTGGATAATTTTTGTCAAACCAGTCCTTGTAGTTTGGTTCATTGTTGTATCTGTCTACATAGTATTGAGGATCTTGTTTTGGATCAACAAATGGGGCAATACCAGTTTCTTTTGGTTCTGGTTCTTCTGGTATAGGGGGTTCTGGTTCTTCTGGTACAGGAGTTGGAGCATTAAGTACTTCAATTATTACGGTTTGTATGTCTTCTATTCCTCCCTTCTTTACTACAATATCAAAAAGATATTGACCGCCTGCTTGAGATTCAGTTGGAGTCCAAGTGAATTTTCCTGTTTCACTGTTAATGCTTGCTCCTGCTGGTGGGCTTAGTAAGCTAAATACTACATCTGTTAATTTAGGATCAGATAATGATGCAGTAAAAATCAGGGTCTTTTTTTCTTCAACTTTTTTAAGTGGAATAGTATTTAGATTCAATACAAAATCTGGAAGAAGAAAAATTTTGGTTCCATCATACTGTATTCTGATTGTTAATCCATCTTTTTCATTTTGATCATCGGTAAATGCGGTTGCATTGTAGATTCCCGCTGATGTGAAGAAATCTTCAACGGGTCTTGGAATTGTTAAAAAATTACCGTCAGCGTCTGAGATTGGATCTGCAAGCATTCCAACAAATCCACCTGATGGATTTCTAATAGTAACAAAGACTGGTTTTGTGCCACTTTTCTCTTTTCCTATAAATGCAAATTTTTCGGTGGTTTTGTAGGAGGTTTTCTCAAGGTCAAATGATATTACATCTCCATAAGCGGGCACAATCATGAGTGTGATTATAGAAAATACTAGAATTGCTCCTAATTTCATTTTATGATGTATTATTGAAAATATCACTTTTAAGAAATGCGCATAACTTTTACTTAGAAATGTGTGATCATAATTTACCTAATGTGTTTCACACTTGATCAAAACATAATCGATGACATTTTTTTCTGAAAGCTGTTTTATTTTTTGTAATGATTTGAAAAGAATTTTTTCTACATAAGATGGATATTTTGATAGAATTTTATTTTTTACATCATCTCTGTTTCTAATGTAATAGTTTGTAAGTGGATCATATACCATTGGACCTATATTTTGTAATTCTAAAATCTTAAAGCCATTATCAATTAACAGCAATTTGATATAATCAGTTGTATAATGTTCTGAGGACCACGTCATTGACAATATTCCAAGATCAACAATTGGTGTAATTTTTTTTGTGATAACAGGTATCGCAATTGCTAAAATACCATGTTTTTTTAGAATTCTTTTTGATTCAGAAATAAAATTTTCCAAGTGTTTTACATGTTGTAATGATTCTAGAGCCAAAATCCTATCGACTGACTCGTTTGGAAAAGGAAGAGATGTTGATGTAGAGTTTAAAAGATTAATTCCATCAATTGAATTTTCTGATTCGTTAATTCTAGATGATGATTGTTTTAATTGATTAAAGTTTATGTTTACACAAGTAATCTCTAATGGACTAAATTGTGTCTTCCATAGAATCGCCGGTGCAGAAAATCCACTCCCAATATCGATTATGTTTGTAGCTGATTTAAGATCTGAAAACTCTCCAAAAATTTTGCAAAGTTCATTTTGTGCATCAATTGGTTCTTTTGTATTTTTAGTCCAGTAACCAAAATTTAGCATGTCACCACCTGTTGCTAGTCTCATCACATCAGAAAGTGAATCATAGAGATTTACTACGTCTTTTTCATTTCTTCGAAAGGTCCACAAAAATAATTTAAGAGGGGCTATTATCAATTAACAATGATTCCATCTATTCTACAAATAAAAACAAAAGGTTGGTTAGAATACTAGGTTGATTGTTCGTGTTTTTTCTTTCTAATTCGTGAAAATGCAAAAATTCCTATTCCAGCTACTACAGGTAATATTAGGAATTGAGAATAATCAATTTCAGATTCTTGATTTTTTGATGGATCATTAATGAATACAGTTGTATCATAGGTAAGAAAATGCTCATCTCGTAGTGCGTCTTTGTATCTAACTGTAATTCGAATATCATGTTCACCGTATCTTGGTTCTCCATCAAATTCTATTGGAGCATTAAATGGGACAGGAGAGTCTGTTTCAATTTCATCAATAAATTGAGTTGATTTTATAATGTTTGAACCTTCTAATGGTTCTAGTGTAACAAAACCAAATAATGCATCCGCATTTCCTTCATTAATTATTTCTCCAATTACAGTTGGTTTTCCTGATAATTCAATTACTTTGACATCATAAATTCTAGCATCAATTAGTCCTATGATGTAAAAGTCAACAATTCTAGAAATAGTATGTTGGTCTCCATGTGCATTAAAGTAAGTTAATTCCATTGGAACACGTAATGTTACTCCCTTTAGTGTTTCTGGAATGTAAATATTAGCCTCAAGATATTTTGCAGTACCTGGATCAATATGTCCAATGTCCCAGTTTGTGTCTAAGATAACAACGTTTTCAATATTTGTTACAGATGCTGTAGTAGATGATATTGCTGTTTGAGTGTTTTGTGCTACAATATCCACGCCAGAGATTGGTGCTGTACCGTCATTAGCAACTTCAATAACAACATGATTTGTTTTTAATGAGATCAAAAATGGATCCAGTGCACGCATGTTAATGATACTATCACCAGTTACCTTGAATTTAAAATCAAAAAATGCATTTCTTACTCCAGATTCTCTTAATCTTGAATAATCTACCTTTACAGAACCTGGATATTGTTTAATGTCTGCTTGATTACTTATGTTAACAAAAAATGTTAAGCTAAATGTTTCGCCAGCAAGCGAGCTTGAATCGCTGTCTGCCTCAATTAGTGAGCCTGGCCCATCTGCTGAACCAAATGTAAAAGGCAGTGAAAGCTGTCCTCTAATTCCGGTAATGTCCTGCGTTCCTACGTTTGCTAGCACTACTGTAAATGGTACGTTTCTGTCTCCGGGTTCTATCTCTAATTTTTCATCTTCGGTTCCAAAGTATGCATCAAGAAACTTTACATCACCAAATTTTCTCTCAAATGGAGAATCGCCAGCACCTACTTGGGCAAATACATCATAGATGAATAATGGTGTTAGCATGAAAAATGCTAATGCAATTAAAGAAAATTTAATCATGCTGCAACCTCCATTTTTCTTGGTTCTTCACCTTCAAATGCGCGACCATCTTTAATCGTGATTATGCGGTCTACATCTCCAAACTGCTCTCTTTCATGTGTGACTACAATGAAGGTTTGATTCAGTTTTTTAGCCATAGATTTCATGAGTTGAATTATGATTCCAGCTGTAACAGAGTCAAGATTTCCTGTTGGCTCATCAGCAAGAACAATTGTGGGATGATTGATTAAGCCTCTTGCAATAGCAGCTCTTTGAGATTGTCCTCCAGAAATTTTGTTGGCGCGCTTATTGATTTGATCTTGGAGACCTACTGCCCTTAAGATTTCTTTTGCATCATGATCAGCATTTTTTTCTGTTCCTTGAATGCTTCTTGGAAGCATTACGTTTTCTAGAACGGTAAGATCAGCAAGAAGATTTGAAAATTGGAAAATAAAACCAAGCTTGTCATTTCTAAATGAAGAAATTTTATTGTCATTTAATTTACTGGTGTCAACACCATCAATGAACACCTTACCATTTGTTGGTCTGTCCAAAAGTCCAATCATGTTTAATAGTGTAGATTTTCCAGAGCCGGATCTTCCATCTACTAGTACAAATTCACCTTTTTTTACACTGAACGAAACATCACGTAAAGCTTTGACTTGGGTTTCTCCTTCACCATACGTTTTGTCTAGATTTTTAACTTCAAGTACCATATCAGACAGTTCTTATCGCCTCCACTGGTAGAAGTTTTGTGGCTCTGTACGCAGGATAAATTGAAGCAAGTATGGCTAAACCAAATGATGTAAAAGCAGTTTGAATTATTTTTGTCCAGTTATAGCTCACCTCTAAGGGTATACTGCCTTCCCAAGCCATTTTGGTTTCTTTAGCAAATGCAGTATAACCTAAACCAGCAGCAGTACCAACACCAGCACCTACCACACCAATTATCATTCCTTGAAATAAAAACAAAATCAAAATGTCTTTTCTCTTTGCACCAATTGAACGCATTATTCCAATCTCTCTAGTCTTGCTTGATACAAGCATCATCTGAATTGCAACAATTGCAAAAGCAGAAGACATCATACCAAAATATCCAATCATGTTAATCATTGCAATACCAGAACGAAACCCTCGAAGTAAGTTTTCGGCGGATTCTTCTATTGTTTCAGCTTTAAAATCATCATTTGGGAATGAATTTAGAAAGAAATTTTTTACTTCAATTGCTTTAGATGGATCATTTAATTTAACTAAAAATGAACTTGCATAACCGCCTCTATCTAACATGTCTCGTAAAGTATCGATGTGAATTATGGCATTAGTATCAAATCCTTGCCCACCAGCAGAAGTTGAAATTCCACTTACTAGAAATTGTTTGGTTTGGTCCTGACCCCATCTATCAACAACGTTCAGTTTAACAGTATCACCCGGTTGTATTTCACCAAGATCTCTTGCAATCCAGGAACCTAACACGATTGAATTTCTTGAAAAGACATACTGACCATCTGTTATTGTTTGATGAGCTTCTGATGTTCTAATATCTCGTAACGGGTCAACTCCTATAAGATTAACTTTAGTTTCTTCAAATCGTTCACCATGTTTTGTTGCATTAATAGAAGCTATAGACGACAGTCGCGGTGTTGCCGCTTCAACATATGGAATTCTCTCAAACCAGTTTACTAAAGATAAATCAGATTTGTTAATGTAGTCTTTTTCATCAGTAATGTAGACATCTCCAAATCTATAATCGGTCATGTCTCTTACAATTGCATCATAAAGACCTTGGAAAATTACAAAGTTTACGTGAATTACTAAAATTCCAATTGAAACAGCCAAAACTGCTCCAGTCAGACTTCCTTTCTTGTTTGCTAACATTCTTTTTGCTAGATTGAACCTGTAATCCAATGAATTATATAATAAAAGTCTGATATTTAATGTATTAGATGACTAATAGTAATATATTCGACATTTTTATAAGTGATAAGTTTTCTATAGTTAGTAAAACATAGGTAAAAGTGATAAATTGGACAAAATTGGCATGCAAATTCTGAGCAGATTACTGAATAATTGTAGGGAACCTGACCGTCAAATTGGAATGGAGGTTGGCATTTCAGGCGGGGCAGTAAAATCTCGAATCAAAAAGATGATCAAGAATGGTATCATTGAATTTTTCACGTTAAAGATTGAACCTCCGGTTTTGGGATACGGAGTACTTTACTTTGTGGTTACAGGTGAAGACCTTGACAAAATCTTACAGCAAGTTAAACTGATTGGCGAACCATTTTTTGTTGTTCCATGTGTTGGTGGAATAACTGTTTGTAGCATTGTTGTTAAAGAAAATGTTCAACAAAAAATAGAGCTTGCAAAAAATCTCATGAAAGATGTTAGAGTGTTAAGTATTTTTGAAGCTGAGAATCCTGGTATTAGTTCTAATTTAACAAAAACTGATTTAGAAATTATTAACGAGCTGATGAAAGACCCAAGACAAAAAATTGAAAACATTGCAAAGAAAACTAATCTTTCTACAAAAACTGTTACAAGATCAATAGAAAAACTACAAAATGATGAAGCAGTTCAATTTACATTAGTTTATGAACCAACCAAAATTGAAGGATACATTCCATATTGTATTCTAACGTGGATTGATGGTGATTTAAAACAAACTTTAGAAGTGTTAAAGAATGAATTTTCAGAAAATTTCTTGCAAAAGCCATTTCTTGCAAAAAATCAGATTCTATTGTTTATGTACAGTGATGATATTTTCAAATTAGATAATCTTACTCAACAGGCTAGAAAAATTCCTGGAGTTAAAACTGCTGATTTGTTTATTCCAAGAAAGATTGCATTTCCACAAGAATGGATTAAAGATGTAGTAGCGGAAGCAAAAAAATCACCTACCTTACATTTGATGTACCAGACAAATTAAATAATAATACATTCTAGACTGGTTAAATGAAACGAAAGGAAATTTACAAAGGGAGAATTATGAAATTTAGTGTTTATGATTTAACTATTCGTGGAAGAAAGATCAAACGTGCAATACTTGAGCATCCTGGTGCAGCTGCAATGTTAGCAATTGATAAAGATAACAAAGTTTTTTTGGTGAAACAATATCGCTTTCCACACGGTTATCTTCTTGAGATACCAGCAGGAACTTTGGAAAAAGGAGAGCGTCCAAAGACTTGTGCCTTTCGTGAACTTGAGGAGGAAATTGGCTACAAGGCCAAAAAAATGACTCATTTTCTTACGTATTTGCCCTCGGTGGGCTATAACACGGAGAAAATTCATTGCTTTCTTGCAACAGGACTTGAGAAAACATCTGGTACGCAGCTTGATCCTGATGAGATAATGTCTGTTGTTAAAATGGATCTTAAGAAATTGATTGGAATGATCAAGGCTGGAAAGATTCAAGACTCGAAGACAATTTGTGCTGTTTTAACTTATGCTGCAAAAAAGAAATTGTATTAATTTATTTTTTGTAAATTGGTTTTACCAAATCCACAAGATCAACCCATGATTTTGTAATTCGCTCAAACATGTAAATCAAATCCAGATAATCAATTGGAATCTGTTTCTTTTTTTCTAACAAAGTTCTAAATTTTGACATTTTTTCTTGGTATTTTTTGTGCTGAGATATTGCTTGTATTGCTAATGCTCTATTATTTTGTGTAAATGCATTAATTGATAGTATGGCAATTGGCTCAAAGTCCTTTACTATTTCATATAGTTGTTTTAGATCATTATTGGATAGTGATGAATTTGCAATTAAATTTCCTAGCTCTACTATTATATCACCTGCATTTTCTAGTATGTTTGCAGCGACTCGATAGTCCAGAATGTCAATATTTTCAAGACTGAATGCTCCAGCCAATCTAACATCAATCATTGTACTTCGAATCAATCGTACAAGCAAAAAGTACTGTCTGTTTACTTCGACATCTCTGTTTGATAGTGTCAATAGATTTGATTTATCATCAGAAAACAATCCTGTGACAACATCACTATACATTCCAAGTGCAAGAGAACTAATTCGTTTTAGAATTTTTTCTGGTTGTAGTGCAGTTTCATCAAGCAAAAACTGCATGTCTACATTTGTTGCATCCTCATCAATGATTTCCATTCCCACTAGTCTTCGCATAGAGCTTCTGATCTTTTCTCTTTCCTCAACTGGAATAGGTTTTTTTCCTTGAATTTTGATTATATCGTATCCTAAAAGATAAGCTCCAGTAATGTCGGCAACAATGTTTTCATCTTTTGGCAATGGATAAGAAATTACAATGTCTTTTGATGGTCTTTGTTCTCTGTTTATTGAAATGGAAAGACTGTTTTGGCCTGTTTCTATTTCCACTTCAGAGCTTTTGCCTAACTTGTTGGCATCAACCCACTCTTTTGGGAGCGTTACCAGTATGCTGCTTCCAATCCTTTGTAGGCGTCGAATGAATTTAGTCAATTTATACTAATTATAATTATTTAAGCCATATTCTTATATTTTCTGAATAATTTAAACTCAGATCATGAGGGGTCGGGCATTTTCTCCTGCACACATTACTGGATTTTTCAAAGCTGATGTAGAACAGCTAGAACCAGAAAGGATGGGTTCGCTTGGCGCTGGATTTTCCATAAAAGATGGTGTTACAACATCTGTTGTTGCAGAAAAAAATGGTAAATCTGATTTTCAAATCAAAGTTTCTGGATACAAACCTGACAACACTGATGTTTCTGAATTTGTTGTAAAAGAATTTCAGAAACTAGTTGATGAAAATTACTTTATAGAAATACATCATGACATATCAGTTCCAATCAGTTATGGACTGGGTTGTAGTGGTGCAGTTGCACTATCACTTGCATATGCATTGAATGAAGCACTTGGTATAAAACTAAGCAAAGAAGAGAGTGGAAAGATTGCTCATAATGCAGAAGTTTCTTGCAAAACCGGACTAGGTGATGTGATTGGTTCGTTCTATGGCGGATTTGAAATAAGAACAAAGGCAGGAGCTCCTGGAATTGGTGCACTAAAAAAGTTTGATAATCATTCCAAAGTCATTATAGCTTGCTTTTCACCAATTTCTACGAAAAAATTCCTGGAAGATAAATTAGATATAATAAATGGTCTTGGTGGAAAGATGGTAAATAAGCTCATTCAAACAAATGATTACAATGAGTTTCAGGACATGTCTGTTGAATTTGCGAAATATGTCAAAGTGATGACGCCAAAGATGGATTCCGTAATTTCTGAGTTAAATAGCATTGGTGTAAAGTGTGGCGTTGCGTTGTTTGGTGAGACAGTATTTACTTTGATTCCAGAAGAAAAAGAGGAACGAGTTTTAGAAGTTTTGAGAAAATATGACAACAACATTATTCTTCAAACAGAAATAGACAACGTCGGCGCTCGACTACAATAAACACGATCATAATTTAACATCATGGCATTAATTCCCAAAAGTCATCCGCGTGCAAAGTCATTATTGATTCGAGAAAAGCTAGTTGATGGATTTGATGATGGTATAGTAGCAAAGGAAGGTTTGCTTGCGCACGGTCGAGGCGAGGCATTTGACTATCTTTTAGGCGAGAAAACTACCATTCTAGCAAAGAAATCAATTCAAGCTGCAGCTGCTTTATTGTTATTAGCAAAAAATCCCGTAATATCTGTAAATGGAAACATTGCAGCCTTGTCTGCAAAAGAGATTGTTACACTAGCTAGAATAGTTGATGCAAAAATTGAGGTAAACATTTTCTATTCCAGTGATACAAGGAAACGAAATATTCTCAAAGTTTTGAAGAAAAATGGTGCAAAGTCTGTACTTGGTTTTGATCGCAAAAACCAAACTAAAATCCCAAAGCTAGATTCTGCACGAAGAATTGTGGATAAAAATGGAATATTTTCTGCTGATGTTATTTTAGTACCAATAGAGGATGGTGATCGCACAATTGCTCTAAAAAAGTTTGGTAAAAAGATAATCACATTTGATTTGAATCCATTATCTCGAACGGCTCAAACTGCTCACATCACAATAGTTGATAATGCCATACGGGGAATGGGCGAGCTTGTTCTAGCTTGCATGAGATTGTCTGGAAAAAATGATGCAGCTTTGCGCAAAATCGTGCGTAATTATTCAAATAAACGCAATCTTTCAGCAAATATTCTCGAAATTAAACAAAATCTAACAAGGAGAGCTCATGGCTAGAACTGTAAAGGATATAGTTGATATGAAAAAGAATGGAAAGAAAATTTCTGTTCTAACTAGCTATGATTATGCTCTAGCAAGTCTTTGTGACAAAGCTGGTGTTGACATTCTTTTGGTTGGTGATAGTGCAGGAATGGTTGTACTTGGTTATGAGAATACATTACCAGTTACAATGGAGCAGATGGAAATTTTTGTTGGAGCTGTATCCCGTGCAAAACAAAACGCGCTAATTGTTGGGGACTTGCCATTCATGTCATACCAAGCTAGTATTACAGATGCAATTGCAAACTCTGGTAGATTAATCAAAGCAGGAGCCGATTGTGTCAAGCTTGAGGGTGGAGCTCCAATGGCTGATACAGTTAATGCAATTGTAGAAATAGGCATTCCAGTGATGGGACATATTGGTTTTCAGCCTCAAACTACGATGCTTTCTGAGGGATACAAGGTTCAAGGAAGGACTGCTGAATCTGCAAAGCGACTAATCGAGGATGCTAAAGCTTTGGAACAAGCTGGTGTGTTTAGTATTGTGTTTGAAATGGTAAGTAATGAAGTTGCAAAAATAATTACAGAAACTGTTAGTGTTCCAACAATTGGAATTGGTTCTGGAGTACATTGTGATGGACAGGTTTTGGTTGTACATGACATTTTGGGATTGTATGAGAAACTAAAACCAAAGTTTGTAAAACAATATCTTAGTCTATCTGATGAAGTGGTAAAAGCTGTTTCTAATTACAAGAAAGATGTAGAGGATGGTAAATTTCCAGCTGAAGAGAATTGGTTTTCAATGGAGAAAGGTGAATATGAAAAGCTCAAAGAAAAAATCT
>JADFGC010000010.1:0-26089 GCA_022567895.1 Nitrososphaerota archaeon | reverse complement strand
AAAAAATCTGATTTTGTAAATGGTGTTGAATCAATTACAAGGGGATATTCGTCTTTTAAGAACCCTACATCAAAAGTAGGACTGAGCTCATCAATGTAAAAATAATTACTTTTGTGATCATAATTTTCTGGAGCAAAACTAGTGCAACCATCATTTAGTGGGAACACATTTTTTGGCTTCAAGGCGTATTTTTCTACAATTCCTTGTTCTGCAATATCTCTTGACACATACAGATTTTCATTTGCAGCAAAAACTGGTTGGACCAGAATGGAAATTACAAAAACGCTCATCAAAATTACAGATTTCATGGTTTAGTATCCTCTAAAAGAAAATTAATAGCATTTACAAGCTCTTTTTCTGAAACTATTCCTTGATTATACCATTCTATTGTTTTTTGAATCCAGAAAGGGAGCCTTGCAATATCGTTTTCATCTAGCATTTCTTGCAGTTTTAGTGGAAAGAGTGTTTTTTTGTAATCTACACTCATCATTTTACTTGACAACAAATTTTCAATACAATTAGGACAAGAATTAAACTGATTATGATCCATCAATGTAAGAAAATAATGCTTTGGTCCGTCAATATTTAGAACTTCATATTTCCATATTCTCAAGACATCAAAACAAATGCTGAAAGTTTCTGTCTGGTTTACAAAAATTCTATCGTGCAAGTAATCACAGCTCTCAAAAATTTCCAAGTTAGGGTAATCATCGTATATGGTTTCTAGCTGTACGTCATACAGAGTAAAGTAATTATCAACAATGAAGCTACTTTCTGGTTTTCCTTCACCAACTGGAAAGCTTGGGTCTAGAACTAGAATCTTAAACATTTTATCACTTAAAACAAAATAATCAATTCCTCTGTTTGTAATTTCAAATTTAATTATGATTACGTCAGAATCATCTAAAGGATCTTTTAGTTTATCATCCATGGGAATTATTTTCAAATCCACAATTTCTACATCAACATTTGGAACTAGATCATAAATCATGTTTCTAGACGGAGGTTCTGGTTGAGCTGTTGATGTCTCAATTACTTGAACCGAAATTACATCACTTCTTTGTTCTAGAACTTGGGCAAGTGATGTTGTAACAATTGCTGTAAACTCATTATTCCAAGTGTCTGATTTTACATTAGTTGCACCAGCAAAGTTGCAAAACTTTAGAACAGCTGATTGTAAAAAGCGAATTTCCTTTGCTCGTTTTACAGGATCTTCACTTTCAGGCTCGCCTTTTACCTTGACAAGAACCTTGATTTTTTGCCCCTCTGAGAGTTCGTACCCATAATCTGATACAAACTTGCTTGCTGGATAACCAAAAGCAGGACTAGTGAGTAACAAAAATCCAAAAAATACTGCAAAAATACACAAACCTTTCATAATTTTATTTTGTTGAAGCTTAATTTTTCTTTAATGATTGTTTTGTAATTGGAGAAAGTCTGGCGTTTCCAGTAATTCCAGAAATTATACTAGCAATTCCATTAAACAACAATCCTATTGAAACGAATAGTATCGTCATCACTACAGCCAAACCAGGATAAGCAAATAGAATACTAGCAAATCCAACGGCAATTGCACCTAATGCAATGTTACCTATACGAGATCCTTTGTCAATGCCTCTAGAAGCAATTCCAGTAGCAATGAGTCCTAAACCATGAATCAAAACAATTATTGCAATAATTGTAACTAACGTGACTACTGCGGCAACAGGATTTGCAAGTGCATACAAACCTCCTACAATAGAAACAACGCCTATACCAATACTAATTCCTCTAAAGCCTTTAGAAACTTGTTTTGCTGCTGCACCAACAATTATTCTAGAAATACCTACCATGATCAATGCAATGCCAAGTAGTGTGACAAAAAGCAAAGTTGTAACATCTGGATTTGCTAAAACCGCTGCTGAAAGTGCAATAGCTATGACACCAAGAATTATTTCTGCGATACGCAGCCCTTTAGGGGATTTTTCTAATGTGCTCAACGCCGATGATAATTTTTTAGGTCTATTTAACTTGTAAGAAAATAAGGTTGTCCTAATTTCATTTTGTCTTAATACATTATCAGTGTTTAGCACTAGGTTCCTATGTGCTCACATTTTTATACAAGCATAAATTGTGCAATCATAATACTTTGGGGCACAAAAAAATTCTAGCAATCATTCCATTAATTCTTTCAATTGGAATTATTCCTACAATTTCATCTATTGATATACCTGAATATATTCAAATTTGCGTTGATAAAGTTTGGATTGAAAGTGTCAATAACAGAATCGCATGTGTAAC
Source organism: Nitrososphaerota archaeon (assembly GCA_022567895.1). GTDB lineage: Archaea > Thermoproteota > Nitrososphaeria > Nitrososphaerales > Nitrosopumilaceae > DRGT01. The sequence goes on along the minus strand of JADFGC010000010.1, from coordinate 23,809 downwards.
TCCTACTACTGCCGAAAAGCTAGTTGAGCGAGGTTGGGGAACACTGTTAGATATTGAAAAAGTAATGGAAGAACCTTCAGGTGAAATTGATGAAAAATCAATCAAGCCTGTAATTTCAGGTGGGACTCTACCAATTACTGAAACCCCAATAATTGGAAATCCAGATAAAGAATATCCTAAAAATTACGTTCCAGGAACTGAAGAACTTGCTGAAGATGAAATCAGACTAACATTTTTGGGAACTGGAATGCCTTTTCCAACAAAAAGTCAAGCTGCAGCAGGAGTCTTGATGCAGTTTGGTAATGGAGATATTCTAATGTTTGATGTTGGTAGTGGAACAGTTGCAAATTTCAATAGTATGAAAATATCTCCAGCAGATCTTAGAAAATTTTTCATCTCTCATCTACATACTGATCATCAGGGAGACTTGGACATGTTTTGGGCTCAGGGAATGCCCTTTGGTAGAACTCTACCAATGCATGTTTGGGGACCAACAGGTGATGGACATGCTTTAGGAACGCAAGCTTTTGTTGATGGGATGCTTGCTGCTAATCTTTGGGACTTAAAATCAAGGACAGGAAATATTCCAACCTCTGGTGCAGAAGTTATAACACATGAATTTGATTGGGCAGAGACCCAAGTTGTTTATGATGAAAACGGTATTACTGTAACTTCATTTCCCGCAATTCATGCAATGGCAGGTGCAGTAAGTTATCGAATTGATTGGAATGGTATGACTATTGTTTATTCTGGAGATACTAAAATTAACAACTTTATGGTAGAACAAGGTAAAAATGCAGATTTACTAATTCATGAAACATTTTTGCCTGCGGATATATTTTCTGAAAAAACTGGAATGTCTTTGGAGAATGCAATGGTAGTTGTAAATGAAATTCACACTCCTGCAAAGGCAGCAGGCGTAGTTTTTGAACTAGCACAACCAAAAATGGCAGTAATGTATCATACTTGGGTAAATGAAGATACGATAACACCAGTCTTTGATGATTTACGTATACCCTATTTGGGACCAGCAACTTTGGCACAGGACCTTACAGTTTTCAACATAACTCCAGATTCTATTGTAGTTAGACAAGCACTTGTTGATTATGCTCCTTGGCCCATTGTTCCAGAAGAAGCTGCTCATGCAGAAAAAAGTGAGGAAGTACCTGTTCTACCGCAATGGCTCCTAGATCAAGCAATAGATGTTGAGGAAGCAATTAAGGAAATATTAGAAAAGAGGAATGATTGATTTTCAAAATATTACTAACCATTATTCCATTAATCGCATTTGTATTTCTAATAAACAACTACGATGTTTCTGCACAAGAAATTGATTTCGAATGTCCAAAAAATGAAGTTGTTGTAGTAAGAACAACAAATCCAAACCCAATCTGTATTGATGAATCTACTGCGGAACGATGGGTTGTATTAGGACTAGCTGAAATTATAGGTGAGACAAAAGAAAAACAAACAACTGAAGAAGAAATTGTTCCAGAAATTGAAGAATCAGCTGAAGAAACTATCCCTGAATTTCAATACACATCAATACCGAATGACCTTTCTCGTGCTCAATCTTATCTAGTAACTATTTCAGGTGGGGAATTAACAGAACCAATCACATTTCAAACATTTTCTAAAATTGAGCCTGGAGACCAACCTAATTACATTACATCATTTTATGAATTAGGATTTGACACATATTTTTCTCTAGAATCAATTCCTAGTACAGATAAAATTGAATTTTACAAGCTTGTTGCAAAGACTATCAATCCTGGAAAAGCTCCAGAATTATTTGATGTAAGTATTGATGTTTTAGCTGGTGATAATTCAGTAATTGTAACAGTAAACTATCCAAAATGTGAAATTACAAATTATGCTCCTTACTCTCAAGAATTCGTTCTCTTTTACCAGTATTCAGATGCAATTAATGAAGAAATTAGAGATAGAGCAGTTCTGTATTGTTCTGGTTTGAATATACAAGTTTATGATGATGAAAACCAAAAAATAATTCCAACTGAACTCCTACCGTTTATTCCATCAGAGGATGCAAGCGTTCAAGGCTATATAGCTCATTTCTTTGGACCTGATTTTGATGGATTATACACAGTTGAAACATTTTCAGATTTTTCACCATCACAAAATTTTATTGAAACACCTTTTGATGTAATCACTATTCCAGGATTTGATTTTGATTCAACACCTCAATTCTTTTTGGAATCATTACCAAGTAAAGACAAAGATGATCTTTACAGATATTTTGCAAAATGGGTTAACCCAGGCCAACCTCCTGAACTCGTTAACGTAAGTGTTGACATGATTACAGGAAATGGAACAATTCTTCAGAGATGGAACTACATAGATTGTTCCCTTTATGATTACACAATGCATCTTGAGGACAGTCTTTTGAAATTTTCCTACACTGGAGAACAAGCTCCTGAAATTAGAGACAAAAGTGAATTTACTTGCCTTGGAATGAATCTAGAAATTGGTGGAGATAATGTTTTGGATAAATTCCCAATAAAAGATCCCAAGTCTCTTGAAGAAGAACGAATTATTTCTCCAACAATACCTGAACCAACTGAAAGAGCTCAATCTTTTGAAATTAGTGTTTTTGGCGGTGAACTTACTCAAATATACACATCAGATAAGCTTCAAAAATTTGAACCAATTAGAAGGGACAGAGGACCCTTAACACCACTCACTCATGACAAACAATATGACTTTGGATTCATAATAGAATCCCTACCACAAAAAGAAAAAGCACCATTTTACGAATTTATTTCTAGTTACATTAATCCAGGAAAAACACCAGAACCCTTTGATGTTTACATTGATACTGTTAATGGAGATGGAACTATTCTTCATAGATTACAATATACTAATTGTGATTCAGTAGATTTCTGGTGGTATCTACAACAAGCCAATTGGTTCTATCAATTTTCACAAAAAGAACAGGATGAAATTCGTGAGAGGTATATCTTTTATTGTGAAGGATTTGGAATTGATTTTCCAGAATAGGCTCAAAAAATACCTCTAAATTATAACATTTCATTTAGCAATATAATGAAATTGATTAAAAAAGGAGCAGAAGGAGACCTCTTCCTTACTAAATGGAATGATCAAAAAGCCATTCTTAAAGAGAGAAAGCAAAAAAATTACCGTAACTCAGAACTAGATAATAGAATTAGAAAACAACGAACTATTCGAGAATCAGAAATTATATCTGAAGTTAAATCATTTGGAATTTCCTCTCCATTAGTTTTCTTTGTTGATACAAAAAAATGCATTATTGTAATGCAATATATTTCTGGCACTTTAATTCATGAGCTACCTAAATCTAAACTAATTTTGAACTGTAAAAAAATTGGCAAGATTGTTGGAACTATGCATAAAAATGGAATAATGCATGGTGATCTTACTACATCCAATTTTATTCTATCAAACAATAAAATTTTTGTAATAGATTTTGGTCTTGCCATAAGAACTAGAAAACCAGAAGATCACGCAGTTGATCTTAGATTGTTTAAAGAAATTCTGAATAGTGCTCATGCTTCAGAAATGAAAAAAGCTTGGGCAAATTTTCTTGATGGTTACAGGACTATCGTTGGAGCTAGTAAATTCAATCAAGTTTCAAACCTAGTTTCAATTATTGAAAGTAGAGGGAGATATGCAACAGTTGTTTGATGTCCTTTTTGCATCTTCTAATAAAAACAAGTATCAGGAAGCAAAGAAAATTTTAGGAAAATTTGGTATCAAGGTTGGTTTTTACAAGTGTAACTTGACAGAAATCCAAGCAGATTCCATAAAAGAAATAGCTAATCAAAAAGCAATTAATGCATTTTTGAAATGTAAAAAACCTGTTATTATCGAAGATGATGGTTTATTCATAAATGCTCTAGGTGGATTTCCAGGACCATTTTCATCATATGTATTCAAAACAATTGGAAATAATGGAATTTTGAAACTAGTAAAAACAAATAGAAACGCCAAGTTTCAATCAGTTATTGGATTTTGTGATAAAAAGAAAAAACCTAAACTTTTTGAAGCCAATGTGAAGGGTAAAATTGCAAAAAATATTAGAGGTAAAGGTTGGGGTTATGATCCAATCTTTACTCCATCTGGAAAATCAAAAACATATGCAGAACTTTCTGACAAAAACGAATTATCACATAGATATCAAGCATTAAAGAAATTTGCTAATTGGTATCTAAATAAGAAGAAATCCATCTATCGGTAAATCTTTCTTGGTTTTGTAAAACAACAATTCTAGAGATATGGCTCTCATCCATTACTGAAAATATCTTACTCTGTCTTACTAATTCTGATGAAAAATGCATTACTTCATCTAATTCCAGCATATTTTCTCTTTCAAGTCTGTTTGTAGAACGACCAATGTGCATGTAAGATTTGATTTCAATAAAATGAGGACTAGCATTTCTAATCATAGAAGCAAAAGCTGGGATCATCTCATCAGTGGTATTATAATCTCTAATCAAAGTAATTCTGAGAACAGTTCTTGTGTCTAGTTCCTTCAACATTTCGAGTGACGAATTCCATCTTTCCCAAGAATCTTCATAACGCGGTCTGTTTATTTTCATAAATGATTCATAATCTGCTGCATTTGTTGAAAGATACAATTGAGTAGGTAATGCATCCTCGTCTGCCAACCGTTTTATCATATCAGGTTCTTGCCCATTAGTTACAAGAAAAATAGATTTTGTCTCCTTTAATGATTTTAGATATTTTATTAGCTCTGGTAATTTTGGGTACATTGTTGGTTCGCCAGAAAGTGAAATTGAATAATGACTTGGCAGCAATGATTCATCCAGTTTATTTTTATCACTTCTAGAATCACCATAATGTCCCATGATCAATTTTCTTCTTTCTTCCATAAGCTTTTTTAAAACTTGTTCAGGTTCAGCAACCTTTTCAGGTTCCATTTTCATTGAATCATAAAATTCCATAGGCCTCCAACAGTAAACACATCTATTTTCACAATGCATTCCTGCAGGAGAAAACTCCATACATCTATGAGTAGAAATACCATAAAACTTGTGTTTATAACAATCACCCTCATTTTTGAAGGATTTTTTTGTCCAGTGGCAAAGCTGAACAGTTGAATGATCAGCAACCCCATATTTTGCCTTCTTGAGTTGTTGTAAAACACGTGGTTTGATTTGAATTAGTTCATCTTCCTCTTGAACTATTTCCCCAGAGCAGCTCATAGGAGTAGTGTTTTTTTGTTTTACTTAAATTATTCACTTGTATGAGTGATCTAACTAATCCATCCTAATTTTCTGAAATACATGAACATCAAACCAGCAGGTATTGCAGATGCCAGTATTACAAGGATAAAACTAGTGTATTGTCCTAAAGCCATTCCAGCATCATCTAACCCACCAGGTAAATCAACATTCATTCCATAAAATGTACCAATAACGGTTGCTGGTATTGCAAGTGTAAATATGATCGTTAAAAGTGCTAAAACTTTGTTTGTTTTTTCTGTACTTAACATGAAATCAGTATCTTTGTAAATTTCCATGGTCTCTCGTGACTCTTCAAGAGAATCTAACACTTTGTCAATGTGGTCAATTACGTCATCAAAATACAAAGTGAGTTCCTCTTCTTCTTTTTTCGAAAACTTTTCTACATTTTTGTTAATTTCCAATACTATTCTCTTCAAGGGATTAACTATCCTCCTAATCAAGTTAATTTCTCTACGTAGTATAGAGATTCCTCTTGCAGCTGATTTAGTTTCATCAAAAACTCCATCTTCTATGTCATCAAGATTTGCAATTATTTTTCGCATTGTATGCATTAAATCATCCACCAGAACATCAATTATCTCATGAAGTAATACCCCGGTAGATCTTTCCATTAATCGTTGTTTTCTTTCAGGATCACTTCCTTCTGAACAACTACTTACCAAATCAACAAGTGGTTTTAGATTCCCCTGATGTATTGTAACAAGAAAATTAGTACCAACAAAGATAGAAAGTTGACTATATTTTGGCAATACTTGCTTTGAAGCTAATGGAGGAAAATGCAATATGAAGAATAGGTGGTCATCATAGTTGTCTAATTTTGGTAACTCAAACTTTGTCATACAGTCTTCTATGTTTAATTCGTTGAAATTGTATTTTTTTGCAAGCTTTTCAACATCTTCTCTGTCAGGATTTTGAAGATCTATCCAAGAAAATTTTGAACCTTCAATTGTTGTTATCTTTTTTTCTATAATTTCCTCTAGAGGTTTCTTACCCGGATGAAGTCTTTTAGTAATGAATTCTCGCTTCAAGTCGAAAATTTTGTCAGTACTACAAATTTAAGCTGTTTGATTCAGTCAGGCTGAAATATTACAGCGTTTACTTGAAAGGTAATAGAACAGAGGTTCCATAGTACACTACGGCAGCAGCAATTGCCATTCCAATCCACCAACCAAGACTCTTCACGCTGAAAAATTATTCTAGTAAATAATAAACTTACAGGCAAATTATCAAACAAACTCATAATCTATAAATCAAAAGTTAATACTAGAAACAATTCACTTGTTTTTCGTGGCCCTCGTAGTATAGTGGCTAGTATTGGGGACTGTGGATCCCCGGGCAGGAGTTCGATTCCCCTCGAGGGCCCGTTTTGATTTTATTTTTGTGTAACAATTGTAAGAGTTCTAAACTAAAATGAAAAGGCCCTGCATGAGAACTAAACTTGCAGTATTTCTAATAATTTCATTTAGTAAATTGCGAGAGATTTGAACTAACTTTGTGAAGCCTAAATAGGGCTTTGACTTCTTTGTTCAACACTCGTGAATGGTTTTAATTCTATTGATATCACGTGGTATTAAGCAGACTTGAAAGACCGTCATAATCCTGTATAGATTATACGAAAAATTGTTCTATACCAATTTCGCTAAATCACTTTTAGATTTGATTATCTTTCAACAGAAATAACTAAAGTTGAAACCATCCAAGGATGTACAACACACAAATACTCGTATTCGCCCACTGCCAAATTAGATGTATTTAATGTAAAGACATCACCTGGATTCATTGAACGAGAATCAAATATTTTTCCAAATCCTGATTTACTAGTGACTGTGTGTATCGTAGAGTCTTCGTTAGTCCATTGGATTGTATCTCCATGTGAAACAACTGCTACATCTGGTGCATAATCTGGATTTCCTTCTTGAAATGAATCTTTAAGAATTTGAATTGCAAATATTTTCCCTTCTGGTATAACTTCTTTGGTTGGTTCTTCAACTCCAATTTGATGATGAATCATGAAATCATCTGTATGCATGGATCCATCTGTATACATGAATTCAAATGCAAACCACATGATAATTCCTGTTACTGCTACGATTGCAAAGATGGAGCCAACCCGTTTTACTAAACTTGGGCGCTTCTTTGCAAGATATACTATGATGATTACTGGGATTACAATTGCCAGTAAAAGTCCTATTAGTTCAACTGGATGTGACATTGTAGAATGGATATGATTATGATTAAAAGCCGTTGTTCAACATGATTACTTAACGAGGTTAAGTTAGACTTTAATTGTAAAAATTTTATTCCATCTTGAATGAATAATGGATCATCGGAGATATGGGTAAATGCACGTTCTCTTAAACAAAAGGATGATTTGATTTGGTCACAGAACCAAGAGATAGAACTTACATCAGAAAAGATATCATACTCATGTTGGGTGAATATGGAGAATTGAATCAGACTAAGCTGATTAGTTTTTGTGGATTGAATATGAAAAAACATAAAGAGATCTTAGAAGATATGGAGAAAAAACAATTGATCTCAAAAGTAGAAGAACCTTGGGGAAGTAAAACTATTGTAAAATACAAAGTTGCTCCTAAAGGATTAGAATTTTACAAGCTGGTTCTAGAACCATACGAAAAGATGTTTCCTAGAAGAGACAAGGAGAAAGAAAATGACTGATGTAGAAGATCATACCCGTAGTGTTTTCAAAATTATGGATGACATGGTTGAGCAGATCAACAAAACCAAAAAAGTCTTCATGATTCTTCTTGTCACGATGATCATCCCTCCTGTAATCTTGGAAATAATATTTACAGTGTTTGACATTAGCTTTGAATCAATGCATAGCGAATCTGGAGACGTCATACATAGCATTGTATTCATTATGTTTATTGGAATATGGCTTGGACTTGGTGGAAGATATCTTATTGTTTTAAACAAGTTGACTAAGAAATATCAAGAATTCAAAGAATCTCAAGAGAAACTTGATAAAAAATTAAACGAATAACATCATTAGAGGCTTGAACCAAAATTGGAAGTAATTTAGGCCGTCAAAGGGTCTTAGTGTTTTAGTTCAATACTCAAACACCTGGAAATATTTTGGATAATCATAGTAAGATTACCAGCGAAGATTCGAAAATTTTTTTTGGAGTAAATCATGTTTTAGGCATAATCCTCATAATCTCTACTGGGATTATACGGCATAATTCTAGGAGAGATTATGAAATAATTATTATTCAGACTATTTCTTTTTATTTGGTTCTTTAGGTTCCTTTGGTTCTTTAGGTTCCTTTGGTTCTTTAGGTTCCTTTAGTGCCTTTTGTGCATGTTCCCATGCTTTCTTGTACTTGTCAATTGCCTTGTCTGGTTTTCCCTTATCTAATTCCTTTTGGGCTTTGTCCATTTCTTTATAGGATTTTTTAATTTCTTTATCTACCTTTTTGTCACCGGCAAATGCTTGTGCATCATCAATTGCATCTGTTGCTAATTGTTCACTAATTCCAACTAACATATCAACTGCATTTGTGATTTCTGGATAAACTCCAAAGTCACTCTTCTTTGAAATCTTTAACAAGTCCTTTACTGCTTTTTTAGTCTCATCAAAGACTTTCTTTCCTTTCTTTGAGGTTAATTCAGTACCAGATTCATCCCAATATTTGGAATTCATGGCTTTGTTAATTTTCTTGATTACTTTATCGATTTTTTTGTCAGTCTTATCATCAGTGATATCTTTGAGACCAGTCAAAGTATCAATAACTATACTCATTTGAGTTGCTTTGGAATCAGGTATATCACCTAGAATTGTGATTACTGGGGAATCATTAGTTACTACATTGACAGTTCTAACTTGGACTGCAGTATTATCAGATAAATCAATTACAGCATAGGTAACAATGAATGAACCAGCTGAACTTGTATCAATTGGTAATCCATCTGTACCAATTGAATCAGTAAGATCACCATCTTCTGTGTCACTTGCCGTTGCACCTGCATCAGAATAAGTGTCGCCTACAAAGACTGTTTCTGGATTATTACCAAGTATTGTGATTACGGGGGAATCTGCAAAGGCAAGATAAGTTGAAAAAGTACCAGATAAAAGAACTAACAAAACAAATATTCCATGTAATTTCTGCATGAGTAACCTTTTGGAATTTTACATATAATCAGCAGGCAGGAATTCTCAGTAGTAGTACATAGTAATTGTTATAAGCAAAGATCAAGTTGTGCCGTTCTATTTGATCTGAAAATTGATTAATCAAATCAATTTTGTTCTAGAAAATACAAAATAAAACATATGCATAATCTCTCCTAGAATTATGCCGTATAATCCTGTATAGATTACCCAGAATAATCTTTCATAGGATTATGAAATTAACAGTTCGTATCAAATGTCAATGAAAATAAAAAAATGAAAAATTAATTATTTTTTCTCTTTCTTTTTATCTTTCTTTTTCTCATCTTCATCAACAATTATCTTGCCCATTGCAGTTATCTCTAAACTACTAGTTGCATCTGGGTATACATTTCCAACGTCTATTCCTTGTGAACATGAGGTGTGAATTACAATCGTGTCTATGAGAGTATCCCCATCAAATATTTCAAATTGGGTGTTAGATTTCAATTTTTCTAGACCAAAAGACGGTGTTATAGTTATTTTATTTCCTGAATCAATATTACTAAAGACTACAAAGGCTGGTTCGCCTGTCTTCACTTTAACCTTTATAGTGACTGGTTTTGCTCCAGTGTAAAGCACAGTAAGACTGGTCAAGCCCTTGCATTTGCCGCTACTTTCTGGAGGAACCTCATCTTCATCGTCTGCACCATCAGGTATTCCATCACCGTCTGAGTCTACAAGGTTTGGATCTGTTCCTTTGGCTAGCTCCTCTAAGTTGGTTAGTCCGTCACCATCTTCATCGTCTGCACCATCAGGTATTCCATCACCGTCCGAGTCTACAAGGTTTGGATCTGTTCCTATGGCGAGCTCCTCTAAGTTGGTTAGTCCATCACCATCTTTATCACCGCCACCAAAACCTCCAATACCTGTACTTGAAGAACCGCTTGCTAAACCCATTACACCAGTTCCAATAAATATAGCACCATTAGTAGTGGTAAGTTTGAATTGTGTGTCACGTCCTTTTTTAACGTTGGAGTCAAGGGCTAGAACTATATCGACTGCTTGACCTGACCGGATTTCAGCTTGTCCCTCAGTCAACATTAGGTCTACTGCCCCGTCAGTTTTTAGCAGGATGCCATATTGCCCACCAGGAATGTTACTTAGTGGTCCATGCGCATCCAATGTGCTGGTGGCAGCATAAGTGTACTCACTTCCGCCAAATCGTAACTCTTTTATTATTATCTTATTGGGACTATGGTTTTGGACATGAACCGTGACTCTTTCATGTCGCTCTTTGATTCCATCTCCATCTCCACCAGAGTTTGCTGTGGCCATAACCACTTTGTTCTGTGTTGTCAATTGAGACACGTCCCGTGCATCATATCCAAGAACCGTGATTAGTTCTATTGGTATTATTCCGCTGATCTGATTTTGGTTGTAAGATTGTTGAGCAAAAACAAAAATAGTACTCGCTACCACTACTGCGATCATTATTATCAGAAGTGTTGCGATGATTGACGCTACTGCTCTATGGTTATCCACTTTCCTATTGACTCTTATTTTATTTACTTGAGTTTCTTTTTTTTTTGCAATACATTCTAGAACATCTTCAGGTTTGTTAGCTATGCAAAGACTAGGTTTTGAAAAAGTCGTCGATACAATTTTTAGATTTAGTAGTTTGTCACTTGTTCGATAAGCTTTAGTTCTATCGATATGGATCTCTTTTGCAAATTCACTAGTTACTGATCGCATTCTCAATATCTCTTTTTTAACTATATCATGAAAAGAATGATACGAAGATAAATCAGAGCTTGTATCGGGCATTACATACAAGATAGCAAAAGGAAATTTAGCAAATAAGGCAGACTATCAATTTATAAACAAAGTTTTTATTTTATGAAAATCGCTGCTTTTCAGTCCAAGTACAACAATAATTGTAACTAGTATTTCTTCATTGGTTTCAAGATTCCAAATCCTATGTACAGTTGTAATTGAATTAAGAAGGCAGAAAATAAGAATTCATTCGTTAAAAGATTATAGTTTTCAATCTCCCAAAATTTTATTCAAATTTCAAGGGGGAATCGCCGTATTGAGGCAGTTCGCCTCTAGGGCCCTTACAGTTTTTTATGATTAAAAATTCAAAAAATTCCGTACTTACTTGATTCCATTTCTTCTTTAATGACAAGCTTAAAGCGTGGAATTTTTTGCTCCATCCTATTTGAAAGCCAAGTAAGAAATTTTTTTTCCATTCCTTTTCCTTTCAATCTATTAAAATCGGAACCTACTTGAACGGCTAATTTTTCAACTAATTCTTTATTCACACTAACTACAAAAAAGTGCCAACCAAAAGCAAATTCTGAATCAGTTACTACAAAATCATTCTCTCCATGCACCATCTCTTCAAGAAGAGTTAGCTGAGTTTTGATTTCTTTACTAGTTTTATCATAATCTACAGCAGAAACATTGATGTTTATTCTTCCTTCCATGACAAGATTTGGTCATTTTTAAAATAAAAGGATTGCACCAGAAATTACTTTTTTAGTAGATGTTCGACTTCAATATTGAAAAAATTCCTCAATATTCCCATGTATGCTTTTATGGGTTCTGGAATTTCCTCACCGCAAGCAACTCCCAAATTTTTGGCATTAATCCAAATAACAAGTGATTGCATTATGGTAAGAAATCTATCATTTTCAGATTCAGTTGATTCAATTGCTTTGGTATAACGTTCTGCAAATTCCCAAGCAGTAACAAAATCAATACATTTGACTCCAAATACTGCAAGCAGTTGTTCTTGAAGATCTTTTGCTGGTTTGAGTGGAATTTGATTTATGATAAATGGAAAGCTAACCTCATCTGGTAAACACCCAGGTAACGGGCCCCATATGGTGATAATCTTACATCCTTCGTGAAGTTTTTCAAACCCTTGCATCATTTTTTCTATTATTTCAGAGTCTGTAAACCAGAATAGAATTATGGTAGCATCATTAAATTTTGAATCAAGAATACCCTCACATCTAATTTCTACCTGAGAATTTTTTCCAAGTAAATTATTTGCATTTTCAATTTTTTTTACATCATTATCAATTCCGACTGCTTTTTTCACATGAAATTCTTCTAATGCAATTTTGATAGCCCTGCCATCACCACAACCTAGATGATAAAAAACATCATTCTTTCCTAACTGACAAAACTTAAAAATTTCTCTTATAGAATGTTCTGGAAGTTGGACATCTTCACCAGACATAATATCTTTGGGAAGGGATTGAAGATATTCTTCTATTTTCAATGCCATGAATTAATTTAGTTGGGAATTTATTCCCTTATGCCTTCAAGTTTTGAAACTGCCTGCCATAGAGTAACTCTAACATAAGATGGCATGTTAGGATCTTGCGTAATATCATCTAATACACTAATTGCATTTGCAGCCCTCACAGATTTGGAATATTCATCAGTAAGCAATTCAGTAACCAAGTCTGTAATACTCTTTCTAATCATCTTTGGAGTTGAATGATTTGCAACAACTTCTGACAATGCCTGAATTGCTCCCTTTAATTGTTCTTCATTTTCTTTATTGCCCACTTTTTTCTCACCAAACGGAATTAGTTTAATCTCTAATCACACCTCTATAATTACATCGTTAGATTCAACGATAACCTTGTAAGACTGTAAATTGTTAATTTTCGCTGGAAATTTTTCTAGATTACCTGTTTTACAATCAAATTGAGCGCCATGCCAACCACACGTTACAGTTGAACCATCAAGTGTTCCTTCTGATAAACTTGAACCTGAATGTGTACAAGTATCATCTACAGCAAAATAACTTCCACCAACGTTAACTACAAGAATCTCTTTTCCTTCAACAGAAACTTTGTGAAGCTTCCCATCTGATAGATCTGATACTTTTCCTGCTATCGCCCTGTTCATATAATAAGATCGTTTAACTATTCTTAATAATTTTTCTATTCATTGATTGTATCAAAAATTACAAACAACGAAAAACAGGCAGTATTAGAATTTTGCAAAAACACCTTTTCGTGGGGTGATTACATTAGTGACGTTTGGGATTCATGGATAAAAGAAGGAAATTTTTTGGTAATTCATGATGAAGATGTACCTGTAGCAATATGTCATGCAGCAATTTACCAAGGAAAACAGGTTTGGATTGAAGGAATTCGAGTAAATGAAAACTTCAGAAGAAAAGGGTATGCTTCTAAACTTGTAACAGAATCTGAAAAAATAGGAAAACAAAATGAATGTACTATTTCATATATGCTTATTGAATCAACAAACAAGAAATCATTAGATCTTGCACAAAAACTTAACTATGAAAATTTTGAAACATGGAATTTCTATCACCTAGAACCTAAAAAAATTGATTCAGTTTCAAAGATAAAATTTGCAAGCTACGAAAAAAAAGTGCCATCAATAATTTTTTCCCCTAACTTTTCCTATGTTAATTCATGGAGATGGGTACCATTAGATGATACAACAAGATTATCGTTAATTATCGAAAAAAGAATCGTATTTTTTGAAACTAATGATTCAACAGACAGCGTGGCAATTTTTTCTGATTCTAAGCATTTTGATAAAACACTTTTAGTCACTGTAATTTCAGAAAAAATTAATGGTTTGAATGATATTTTTTCTTACATACAAAATTTTGCTTACACTAAAAACTATAAACGAGTTCAAATTCTTACAAAATTAAAATCATTACCAGATTTTATTGGTCTACAATATAGATTACAATTTCATCTTATGAAAAAGAAAATTTAGTTTTTTATACAAACCTCACTGTGTTTTTAAGAGTGCCTAAATTTTCAATCTCCATTTCAATTTCATCACCATCTTTTAGATATTCTAGATTAGGGTTTTTTAGAACAACCCCCGATGGTGTTCCAGTAGATATGATGTCTCCTTTTTCTAATGTCATAACTTTACTTAATTTTGAAACAATTTCTGGAATTTTCAAAAACATTTTACTTGTTGATGAATCTTGTCTTGTTTCACCATTGATTTTAGTTATAAGTTGGAGTTTATGTGCATCAGGAATTTCATCCATTGTTGTAATCCATGGTCCACAAGGGGCAAAAGTGTCAAAACTCTTTGCTCGGCCAAATTGCTTATCACTAAATTGAATATCTCTAGCAGAAACATCATTGAAAATCATGCATCCAAAAATAGCATTTTTTGCTTCATCTTCATCAATATTTTTACAAGTTTTCCCTATCACAATAGCCAATTCTACCTCGTAATCTAGTTGAGTTACAAAATTAGGACAAATAATTTCTGAATTTGAACCACATAAAGTTGTTCTAGGCTTGAAAATTATGACTGGGTCCTTAGGAGGTTGTAAGTTTTGTTCTTCAGCATGGTCTGAATAATTAAATGCTAAGCAAATAATTTTTGAAGGATTTGGGATTGGCGCTAACAGTTGGAATTTTGACAAATTTTCCTTATACGGCAATCTCGATATCTTATTCATTACTTCATCGTACCACCCATCAAACAAAAAATCCTTGATGCTTTGAGGAATTGGTACACCAGTTTCAAAAGTTATTTCGTCTTTTGTTGATACATGCTCATCCTTGACAAAACCATATGTTTCGTTATTTGATTCAACTAGTCTTGCAATTTTCATATCAACTCACTTATGTGTAAATATTGCTTGATTTTGTGAATCTTTTCGGCAATATCCAAATCTTACAAATTGTATTTCAGTACCTTCTGATAATTCTAAAAAGTATGGTTCAGTACGTACAATAATCTCTTCTAAGCTATCTTCATTAAATTTCCCATCAATGAATAATTGTTTTGGAATTAGAATTTTTAATTCATGAGAATTTTTTTGTGGGATCCATTGAAATTTTGGATAATCAACATTCATATCATCACCAGTAAACTCTCCTTCTAATTCATGATTATTTTTTGTTATAGCAATGTTTCCCAAACCCATTAATCGAATGTTTGTGCCAGAACTAAGATTAGTTGCATCTTCAGATGAAATATACAAATTTTCATCAATCTCCACTTTTCTTTTTCCCATATCTTTTGTTGGATGATTTGGTAATTCAACAAATGATGAGGGCAATTTTTTTACTACTAATTTTTTTGGATTTTTTACCATGTATAGTCTAATACTATCTCCATCCACAATTTTTCGATTAAAAGATTCTAATGCGTCAAAAGGTGCTAGCGTATCTGCTTTTGTAAATCCCAAAGAAAGTATGAATTTTCTAATTGCATCTGAAGTTATTCCTCTTCTTTTTAGAGATTCTAATGTTGGTAATCTAGGATCATCATACCATGATATTTTTCCCTCTTCAATCAATGGTTTGAGAACTCGTTTTGACACAGGCATTCCCTTGAATTCTAGCCTCGAAAACTCTAACATCCTCGGCTTTCTCATTTTTAGTGCCTCAAGAATCGAATAATATAGCTCATTTCTAAGTTCGTATTCTTTTGATCTGAATGCGTGGGAGACACCATCAATGCTGTCTTCAATCGCTACAGCAAAATCATAGCTTGGCCATACTCTATATCTATCACCAAGTAACGGATGTTTAGCTTCTATAACTCTAAACAAAACGGGATCTCTCATAACAGTATTTTCTGATTTCATATTTCCACGAAAACGAACAGTAGCATCACCTTGCTTGTATTTTTCAAACATCTTATGCCATCTGTCATTATTTTGATTTTGATCATTCATGCTACATTTGCATGCTTTCATCTCTCTTCTGTTTTTGCTAATGTTATCGCGTTTACATGTACAAATGTAAGCATTTCCAGAATTAATTATCTCTAAACTTTTTTCATATAACAATTCCATATCATCTGAAGTATTTTTTATAATATCGTATTGAATTCCAAGCCATTCAAGACCAACTTTAATTGCGGCATAATACTCAAGTCTTTCATTTTCTGGATTTGTGTCATCCATTCTTAGAATTTTTTTACCACCATACATGTTTACATATTCTTCATTGATTATGGCAGCTTTTGCATGGCCAATATGTGGATATCCATTTGGTTCTGGAGGGAATCGAGTAATGACTTTACCTTTTTCAGCTCCTTCAAGTGGAGGTAATCCTTTTCTCTCTTCTTGTTTTTCTTTTGGTACAAGAATTTCAGGAAAATTATTTTCAATTTCTGATTTTTGTTCTGCAAGAGAAATTTTGTTTACTTCATTAACGATTATAGCTATTTCAGAACTTATCTCTTTAACTTTTGAACGAAGTTCTGGTTTTGTACCTAGAATTTTTGATAAAACAATTTTATCTTTTGTTTGACCATCATGTTCAAATGCATTTTGTAATGCTAATTTTCTAATTTCCTTTTTTAGTTTTTCATCCAAATTATAAACTCCTTTTTACAACAAAGTCTAGAAGTGAAATTAACTCATTTTTGCTAGCTCCTGAATAGGAATTTAGTGATTTTTGGGCTTTTTCAGCATAATGAAGGGCCTGATTACGCACGGATTTTTCAATTCCCAAAGATTTGACAATTCTGACAGCGGCTTCAATTTCCTTTTTCTTTGCTTTCTGATTTCCAAATGCGTGAAGAATAATTTTTTTATTTTTTCCCTTTGCTTTTTTTATTGCGAGCAAAATTGGAAGCGATTTTTTACCTTCTCGTAGATCATTTCCTACAGGTTTTTTCGTAATCTTAGGATCTCCCATAACCCCCATAAGATCATCAGTAATTTGAAAAGCAATCCCTAAGTTTTTTCCAAAAGAAGAAAGATTCGCAATATCTTTAGTTTTTGATTTGGCACAAATTGCACCCATGGAACAAGACACATCAAACAGTGCTGCAGTTTTCTTACTAATCATTTTGATGTATTCATTTTGAGATGGAATTTTTTTACTTTCAGCCATTTTAATATCAAGAAGTTGTCCTTCACAAACATCTACACATGCTTTAGATAATCTTGAAACTAATTCATTAGTTGATTGTGACGGTAGATTTGATTTTGAGACTACTTGAAAAGCTTTTGAAAATAAAACATCTCCAGCTAAAATTGCTAGAGGCATTCCAAATTTTTTATGTGTTGTTAGAACACCATGTCGCGTTTCATCATTATCCATGATGTCATCATGAACAAGAGTAAAATTATGAACCATTTCAACAGCTCCTGCAGCAGACATGACATCTTTACTTTTTCCACCTAAAACTTGACAACTTTTTAAAACCATGTATGGCCTTAGTCTTTTTCCACCATTTACAATAAGATATGCTGCAGCTTTGTAAAGCTGAGCAGGATCACCTTTTATTTGTGAACCAAGAAAACGATTTACAATTTTTGCAGATTTTTCAAGTTGTGATGAATTCATTAATTTACTAACCTCCAATCATTGTCGGGAAAATGATATTTGATTGATTCTTCTAAAGATTTTCTAGCCTCAGGTTCTATCCACGGCGATAGTATTATTTTGTATTTCTCAAGCATAGATTTCTCTGAAGAAGGAAGTAAAAATAAGGCTACTAACATCCAGGGACAATAACTCTGAGGATTTTTTTCCAAACCCTGCTTTAATTCAGCTGCTGAAAGCGCTTTTATCTCGCTAATTTCCTCATCAACAACTTTGAAATTTGTTAAATCATCTACTATTCCAACCAAGGTGCCACAAATCTCATTTTCTGAACCAATGTCTTTGTATGGAACATGATATTCAAATTTCATTAAATAGTCAATTTCACATTGAATGCCTAACTCTTCAGGCATTCGTCTCGCTGCTGATGATACGAAGGTTTCTGCTTCTCTTGGATGACTGGCAAATGTTCCATCCCAATCTCCTGGCCAAAGCATTTTACTTGAACTTCTTCTTGTTAGAACTAATTTCCCATTTTTATCAAACAAAAGAGCAGTAAAAGCACGATGTAACTTTCCGTTTGGAAGATGACATTTTACCTTTTCTTCCAAACCAATTTTGTTGTCATTTTTATCCACTAGAATAACATATTCTTCCATTTTATCGTCCCTTAAACAAAGTTCCATGAAATTTTTTTCTTTTTACTGCCTCAACAATTCTTTCGGGTTTATTTCCATTTACAAAAAACACATTCATACCATTTTTAGAAATTTTAGTAGCTTCATCAACTTTTCGTTTCATTCCACCCGTAACATCTTTTGAAGATTTTATAATTAATGGTTTTTCACCTTTTAATTCACGAATTAGTTTTTTTGTTTTTGGATCAGAATAAAGCCCATCTACGTTTAAAACAAAAACACATAATCTTGGTTTTAGAATATTTGCTAAAACAGACATTATTTTATCTCCTGATAATATGTACGATTTCTTTTTACCAAACCATAGCGCATCTCCAAATGTTATTGGAATCAAATTAGTTTTAGCAATTTTTTCAATCTCTTTAACTTTTTTTATAATAGGCTTGTTACCAAAAATAAAATCGGTTGGTGGTAAACAATATGGATTTAATTTATTTTTTAAAAATGAATCAAGGATAATTTTATTTAATTCTACCATTGAATTTTTTACTACAGATACACCATGTATGTTATAATTTGCAGGTTTTGTATGCATGTTGTATTTTACCGACCAATAATGACCGTAGGAACCTCCACCATGCACTACAATGATGGACTCATCAATTTTTTTCAATGCACGAACAATTTTATCGATTGATTTTTTTCTTGGTGAGAGAGGTTTTTCCTTATTTGTAATAATAGAACCTCCGAGTTTGATAAGAATCATGGTTGTCTTGACACAAATACGTAGTTAAAAAGTATCTAATCCTCTTGAATCGATTTTCACTGAAAAACATTCGTAATTTTTAACTTGAAGGTTCCTCATAGTATCATCCAAATTAGTTGCATCAGCTAATGCTATGATACATCCACCATCACCTGCGCCAGTGATTTTTGCTCCATAAGCATAATTTTCTACCAACATTATCATTTCACGAATTTTATCATTTGAAATTCCAATTTCTTCTAAGTAGTTTTGATTTTCTGACATACTCTTTCCAATTACTTTAAGATCATTTTTTCTAAATGCTTCTTTGATATTTGCAATAAGAACATCTTCTTTTTCACATAAAGACAAAAATTTTTCTTCGTTATTTTCTTTGAAATCTTTTACTTTGGAAACTGTAACACTTGTGGTGTGAGTTTGACCAGAATTTAAAATGATTAAAGTGAAATCATTCGGTGAATTAATTTTTTTAAAACCTCCTTGTTTATCATATTCGATTATTCCACCATGGGTACATACAGTACAATCTGCACCAGATGTATCTTTGAAGATTGTTTGCTCAGCTTTTATTGCAAGATCAATGATATCTTCTTTGGAAAGTTCTGTAAATAGATTTGAAATAGATGCTGCACCTGCTACACAACAAGCTGAAGATGACCCTAAACCAATACCTGAAGGAATTTCAGATTCAACTACTATGTTTACCCCACCATCAAAATTAAATTTTTGAAGCATTTCTTTTGCTATATAAAAAAATGGTTTCAATGGAGAATTAATTTTTTCAATTGATTCAGTAACTGGTTTTACTAGCTCTCCTAAATCTGATTTTATTGAAATTTTGTTTTCGTTAATTTTTTCAGAAGTTACTGTGACTCTTTTATTAATTGTAGCAAGAATAGCTTTTTTTCCATATACAACAAAATGTTCTCCAAACAGGATAACCTTGCCTGGAGCAGATGCTTTAGAAGTCAAGTAAAAATTATCGACCCGTATCCAACCACAGAACTCGTATCGCCAGTCACGTCGCCACTCGTAGCGTATTTGAGCAATTCTCCTTTAGTGGCCCCAAGTTTTTTGCAGGCTATCATTGTTGATGCTATTGCACCATATCCACAAGCAGTTACATTTTTCTCATAAAGAACTTTGTAGAATTGATCAACATCTAAATCAAGTATTGGCTCAATCAATGCTTTATCCTGATCATGTGCAAATTCATTTGGTTCATAATGTGTAAAATCCGATGAACCAATAATCATTGAATTTTTTTGTTTTGAAATAGTTGCAACGGCCTCACCAATTTCTTCTGCAGCATTTTTTTCTTGATCAATTAGTATTATTGGTAAAATCTTGAATTTTGAATATACTTCTTGTAACATTGGAACTTGTACTTCAAGACTATGTTCTTTAGTATGCGAAAAAAAATCTAAATCAACTATATTCGAAATTTTAGATAATTCAGAAGCTGCATCTGAATCTACTTCAACTTGACCAAGAGGAGTTTCCCAACTACAATCTTTCATTGCAGCCACATTGCACCCAACTCCCCAATGATTTGGTCCAATAATAATAAACAATTCAGGCGATTCAGATGAAATTGAATAAAAAGAATGACAAGCTATTGGACCTGAATACGTGTATCCTGCGTGAGGACATATGACGCCATAAATTTTCTTTTTCTCTTCAGTAGGAGGAAGTTTTCCCGGACCAAATGAATGTAAAAAACATTGATGTATTGATTCTTTTAATTCGTTTTTTTCACTGGGATAGAACATTCCAGCTACTGCTGGTGTTCTAATCTGCATTATTCTATTTCCTCTTCAGTAATCTTGGTTTCGAAATCATCTATTTCGTATTTTAATGGTTGATCTTCTTTGAGTTCACCACGTTCGACTAAAATCTCATGAGCTAACAACCAATAGACTGTAGCAAGCGATTTTCTTCCTCTATTATTTGCAGGAATTATTAAATCAACTTTCGAGGTAATATTATCAGTATTTGAAATTCCTATTACCGGAATTCCTGCATTTGTTGCCTCTGTTATAGCTTGAGAATCTACTTGAGGATCAGAAATCAGTAAAAGTTTTGGTTCAATGTAATATGGTAAGGAGGGGTTGGTTAAAGTTCCAGGCATGAATCTGCCCAACATTTTGGTAGCTCCTGTAACTTCGCAAAATTTTTCAATTGGAGTGTTTGAGTATTCTCTTCCTGAACAAATAATGACTTTATCAATATCGGATCTCTTGATAAATTTGGCTGCAATTTTGATTCTTTCAAGAGTGATGTCCAAATCTAACATGTAAAGGCCCTCAGGACTAGCTTTGGTAATGAAAGGTTTCATGAATTTGGTTTTGACTTGAGTTCCTACCCTAATTCCAGTGGATAGAATTTTTTTCTTTATGTCTCGAGTTTCATTTTGCTGGCTCATATGCGATTTTAAATTTCTGCCATACCACGTATTAAATCATGCTCTGAAAGTCGAATTAGTTCATTTAATTTCGCTAATCTTTCGCCTCCCACCACTCCAACTTTGAGCATTTTTGACTTTGTGGCAATGCCTATGTGGGAAATATGAGAATCATTCGATTCGCCAGATCTATGTGAAGTAATTAATTTTATGTTGTTTTCATTTGCTTCTTTGGCAAATTCAAGAGCATCAAAAAGACTTCCAGCTTGATTCACTTTGAGAATTGCAGCATTACAAGATTTTGCACTAATTGCTTTTTTGAGAATTTCTTTATTTGTGACGATCAAGTCGTCGCCAGTGATTAGTGTATTTGGAAATTTTGCCGTTAGTTCTGCCATGTCTTCAAAAGCTTCTTCATGTACTGCATCTTCAGCAAAAACTAGTTTATACTTTTCAATAATTTTTGAGGCAAACTCAATTTGTTCTTTTGAAGAATTTTCAAATCCAGCTCTGTTGTAAACGTACATCTTTTTTTCTTCATCCCACTGAGTTGAAGAAGCAAAATCAACACCTAGGGAAACCTCTTTACCTAAAGTAAAACCAAGATTTTCACATGCTTTAGCTGATAGTTCAAGTGCCCTCTCGTTTGTTAATTTTGGTGCCCAACCACCTTCGTCGCCTCTACCGTTAGTAAAACTAGGATCAGTTTTTTCTAAAACAGAACGTAATTCTTTGTGTACTGACAAATTAGTTTCAATAGCACCTTTTATTGTATTGGAACCTGTAGCACATATCAGAATTTCTTGAATGTCTGGAGTTCCAGGTCCAGCATGTGCTCCTCCACCAAGTATGTTTCCAAGAGGAAATGGGAATCTAAATTCTGTTTCATTTGATAGAATTTTGAACAGTGGTTCTCCTGCAGCCTTTGACGCAGATTCCATTGCGGCAATTGTAACTGCAAAAGCAAGAGCCCCACCAATTTTTGAATAGTTTTCCGTCCCATCAATAGTTCGAAGGACGTCATGTACCGATTTTAAATCAGTAGGATCTAGATTCAGAAATTTTCCCGAATTTTCGTTTAAAATTTTTAAACTTTCTTCAGGTTTTCCATTCGGAAAACCAATGGCTTCATGTTTTCCTACACTAGCGCCTGATGGAGCACATACTCTACCTAGAAAATGCTTATCAGATTCAATATCAACTTCAATCGTTTTACTGCCACGGCTATTGTAAAGAATTCGTCCTGATATTGAGGTAATTTTAGACAAATTATTCTAATTCAGTTTGAACTTCCTGATGTCTTCTTTGAATTGCTTCATAGAAGGGTATAATTTGTTGAATTGTTTCTACTGAAGTTAACAACATTCTTCTGCAACAGTACCTCTTCATTCCTAAAGAATCGAGAACTTTAGCAGGCTCTTCACCTGATTTTACTCTAGTTTGATAATCTTCAAATTTATCAGCAATTAGATTACCACAAGTAAAACATCTGACAGGTACTAGCATATTTCCGAAAAGTAATCAAGGATTATAAAAACCATACATGAAATTTTTGTTGCGGGTGTCGCCCAGCCTGGCCAAAGGCGCTAGCTTGAGGGGCTAGTCTCTCAGGAGTTCGTGGGTTCAAATCCCATCGCCCGCATTCAGTTTTTTTAACTTTTTTAAAATCATTTTTTTATTTTTTTAATTGCATTAATTAGATCTTCCCTTCTAATCTCTTCTGTTAAAGCTGCTCTTACATCTTCAACTAAAACTCTATTCACATCCAATTTTCTTCTAGCTTCTTTGACTATCTTATCATAAGTGGCAAAGGGATACAAATACAGATACAAATTTTCCATAATTTCAAAAATTCTTGCTGCTTCTTTAGAATCACCAACTCGAATTTTGTCAAAAACTTGCCTTTTTAGTTCTCCAATACAGTCTAACAATCCGAGTACATACGATTCATCTGAAACTGACATAGTTTTGTGATTTGGTATGGTCCTTTTTTCAACAATAGCTAACAATGCATTTGCTTCTACCAATTCCTGCTCTGGTGTTAATAAATAACGTTGAAACACTCCATCAGCTTTTCTTCTATATGATTTCAAAAGAGTTTGTGCTTTTTTTATCTTTGATTTTGCTGCTTTACGATCACCTTTATGAATATTTATGATGGCTTGACTACACAAAATTATAACTTCTCGGGTATTTTTTATGAGATATTCTCTTGAATCCTGTGAAACTGACAAAGATTTTGAAATACTATCTAGAGAGGACTTAACATTTCTTAACGACATAATTTTATAGGTTTAAAACC
>JADFGC010000060.1:0-6787 GCA_022567895.1 Nitrososphaerota archaeon | reverse complement strand
TGTTTTTGTCTAATCCTAAATCAGCATCTACTTTTGGTGTTGGAACCTCTTGTGGAATTTCTTTTGGAGGTTGTTTTCCTTCTACAGCGGAACTACTTTCAGGAAGTTGTGGAGTTTCAGCTTCTTTTGGAGCTTCAAGTGCACTAGGCTTTTCTTCCGGCAACGGTGCTGGTGGTGGAGGTGGAACATTCTTTGCTTCATTCAATCCAAATCTATACACATGGAAGAATGCAGCAAATACAATAAGAATGAGTCCTACAAAGAACAACGAAATGTTTTTCATTCCAGTTAATGCTGCATTATAAGCTGCGATGTTAAGGAACACCAAGAATGCAATTAATGCAATGATTACCCAGTTTATCCATTTTTCAGATAGATTTATTGAAGCAACTTTCTTGGGACCTTTGTCTTTAGCAAGCTTTGCTTTTCTCTCGGCCTCTTTTGCTAAATGTATCATCATATAGCTAAATCCAAAGCTAAGTGGCACTAACAATATCATTACTGAATAAAGAAAAATTGGATCTATGACAAGTCTTTCTACTAATGGAATAGTGGTATCAGAAGGAATATAGAATCCCCAATAGGTGGTTACCATAATCTGGGAAATTCCTGTGATTCCAAATGCAGTAATCAGTGGACGGTCTTTCCAAGAGAATTTCTTGTATCTATCGATAAACGGAATTAACAGCAATGATAGTATAAACAGACCTGGCCATAATACACCAGTTACAAATTTGTCGTACTGCGTCCGTAAGAAAGCGTAAAGCGCAGTTAGATACCATTCAGGAACTGTAATCCCTGGCGGCACAGTCGGTTCAAACTTGAAACCCATATCTATTGGGAAAACCCCTCCAGTAATGAGAATGGCTCCCGATATTGCCATTACCATTGGTACGTCAAATACTAAGAATCTTGGAAAGTGTACTGCCATCAAACCAAGCATTACAAGCGGTAAAATGAACACGTGTTGAGCATAGAATCTTAAAACAAAGTCGTGAAATCCAGAACCAAACATTGCTTCACGAATTGTTGGCCCCATTACCGGAATAGAGTTCGTTAATGAAGCTGCAATACTAATTGCCAGCTCTGCTCGTTCACTAAATATTACATCGTATCCAGTAAATGCTTCTAGAATTGTTACTGTACCAAGAATTACTCCAGTAACCCAAAGAATTTCATTTCTAATTTTGTATCTTCCACTAAAGAATTGATAATACATGTGCAAGATTGCCAAAAGAACCATTGCGTTTGAACCATGATAGTGAATGTTTCTGATATGAAATCCAAATGGAACGTCATCGTTGATGAATGCTACACTATCCCATGCTCTAGTAATTATTGGCTCATAATAGAACATCAATAGTGCACCTGTAACTCCCAAAATTACAAAAGTAATGAAAGTAAGCATTCCCAAAAATCCAAATGGGCTTACAAATCTAGCAGGGAATGAAAATTTAATTCCAGTAAATATAGTTCTGTCTAGACCATCCCAAAGCCAATAGAAAAAACTGACCAATCCGGTCCGTCTACGTAATGAAGCGTCCATATCCTACAACCCCATTTGCATTCACACCCCAGACGGGCGGTTTAATCCATAAAAATCCATTAATGTCTTCTTCAAAGTCAAGCTGTGGAAGTGTGTTTGAAGGAGGAGCTTGAAGTGAAGCAGGTCCTGCAAATGCAGTTCCTGTTACTGGATCATACATGCTACCATGACATGGGCATTCTCCTCTCTTACGACCCTCTTCCGGCCAATATTTCCATAAACACCACAAATGAAGACAAATCATGCTGTAAGCTCTAAAAGAACTAACATCTTTTTTGTCTCCACCTAATTCTTCTGGCAAACGAATGAATTGCCATTTTCTAAATGCCTCTTCATCTAAAACGTTATCTCCAGTTTTAGGATAGGTGATAACTTCTGCATGGTTTGTTGGAAAAGTGTTAACATTAGCTTGTGTCCCATCAGGAAGAATTACTTTGACTTTTTCTAGAGATACTGAAGAAGGATTTGGCATGAAATTTCCCCACGGAACAAATGGAGCAAAGGCCAAAGCTGTACCTGCAGCTCCCATTAATTTTAGAAAATCTCTTCGAGAAAGTCCACTAGAGCTCTGATCCTGCTCCGACATGTCAAGCTCCGTACTTGCCAAATTGCTTATAAACTTTGTTTCATTGTTTTTTGGAAATTTTCTTTTTTCGAATAGCTAGTGGTATAAAACTAGCTCCGATCGCGATACCAATTCCAATTCCAATAATAAGATAATAACTTGAATCTATTGTTGTTTCAACATCTATTGGTTTTTTATCAGTTATAGAATGATCAACTGTAAATTGAATTGTTTTTGTTGCAATATTATCAGCTTTGTCACTAGATGAGATTTGAATTTCATAATCTCCATCATCTAAGCTAGAAGTATCAAACTCAAACAAAGTTTTATCAATTATTGTTTCTCCTGTTGGAAGAATAATAGAAACAGCCTCATTTTCAGGTAAATTCACGTCATTTACAGTAAAATTAATTAAAAGAGTTTCAGAAACTTTCATGCCTTCTGTTGGAGAGTTTATTTCAAGTTGAGGTTCCAAAGTGTCTAAATTAAATTCAAAAATTTCTGTAGAATTGTTTCCAGAAAGATCTATCGCCATAATTTTAATTTCATGAAATCCATCGGAGAGTGATTCTAATTTTATTTGCTCTGTTGCATTAAAAATAAATTCTTCATCATCAAGAAAATATTTTACAACAGCAAGATTCTCATCTTGGATTTCTGGAGATTCAATATTTGTTTGATTTATGAATTCTGGAACATTGAAAATTATTTCTGGTTTTTTGTTGTCATGAGAAATTGTTGTAAACTTTGCTGCGATTGTAATTGGTTGAGTTGTGGAATTTCCACCAAACAAACTTGAATGAAGCAACATGCTATATGTTCCTGTTTGATTAATTGGTACATTCAAAACTGTTGATGTATCATCTTTGTTTTTTACTGGGAAAAATCCTCCTCCCTGACTAAACGGTGAAGTTCCAAGCCAGTCGATGGATGGCCATCCCAAGAAATGACCAAATACTCCCGATGGAACATTTGTTTGAACAATTTTTCCGTTTGGATCCATTACAAAAACTGAAAAGTGTGAATCTTTGTCTTCCCATGATACATCAATTAATGCTGTATTGATTGTTGGATCTTCAATGTCAAAATAATATTGTCTCCAATCACCAGCCATGTATCTATTAATCATATCAAATGCTCCTTTCACATATCCATTTCCAAAAAGAATATCTTCACTTTGTTTTCCGTTAATCAAAATGACTGTATCTTTTTCATCAATTTTTTTCTTTACAACAAACGAAACAGGAACGTTAGCTGTATGTTGATCTCCTTCAAATGTTAAAAATCCTTGATATACACCAGATTGATAATTTACTGGAGCAATAATTGTGGCTTTAAGTTTTGAAGAGCTGTTTGGGGGAACAGTAATATGTTCTTCATTTACCCAAATAACATCCCATTTTTCTTTGTCGTAGTAACTAGCTGATAATGTATAATCCATTGAAGTTGAATTTAATTTTGTTTCGCCAGTCCAATAAGAAAATCTAATTGGAACAGGATAAACTCCTATTAGCGGTACATTTTCAAATTTTTCGTTTGGTTCAGAAATCCTAACTTCTTGAACTGTACCCCATGAACCACCACGATTAACCATAGATAGCTCATCACTTGAAATGTCATTGTCTTCATTTTTGTCATTCCAATCATAAAGATAAAGAGAAGAAATTCTCAAATCATTAGCATAAACATCATCAGTTTTGTTTAAGAATGTGTCAAATGGAAAATTAACATTAAGGATCATCAATGAAGCATCTGATGGAATTGGGTTTGATTCATCAAAAAGTGATTCAAGTGTTTTGTGTTCTTTAACATCAGAAAGTCTGATGTAATTTGGTGCATAAGTTCCGGTTTCATTTAAAATTGGATCTTGTTGTTGTACTTTAGTCATTCCATTAAATTCGGTTTTTTGAATTAATTCTAATTTTTGTGGTTTAATTGTTATTTCTAGTGGCTGTGATGATGGATTTTCTATTGTAAATATAGCAGTACTTCGTTCGCCAGGAAAGAGTTGTCCACCAAACCAGCTTGTATGATAAAGTTTTTTGTCAGGTAGTTGGAATTTTTCGAATCCAAAAGCAGTAGAGTTTAGTTTTTCAAATGGACCATCCAAAATTTTCTTTACATTAGAATAAGTGGCATCATTATAAACAATGAACATGCCCTCTTCCCCTTCTACAAATCTTATTGCATCATTTACATTTACAAGACCTGAACCTTGAGTAAAAGGATCGTTTTGAAGATCAGTTGCAGTAGACATGAGAATGTTTTTTACTCTATATGGATCTGGTTCTTGTAATTTTTCTTTCATGCTTTGTATCACTAATGCCGCACTGCCTGAAACAAGAGGTGCAGCCATACTTGTTCCTCCAAATAACGAAAATGGTTCTCTTGTAGAATTTTTTTCAAGTTTTGTTACTGAGGCTGGTGTAAAACTATATGCTCCTATACTCATTAAATCAGGTTTTGGATCTCCGATTATTCCAGGACCTCTACTTGAAAAATCAACTACGTGGTTTTTGTGATCAGTAGTATTTCCAAATCTTGGTTGATCCTTGAAAGTTGAATATCCAACAAATACATTATTTGTTGTTGCGCCAACTGAAATTGCAAAAGGCGCTACACTCGGTAATCCTATAGTTCCATATCCATGACCAGAATTGCCAGCACTTATCACCATTACAACTCCCGGATAGTTAGCATCAAGAGATTTTGGTGTAACAAGAACATTTACAATTAAAGATAAAATATCTACACCAGGTGGTGTTTCAAACGATGGAAAATTTGAAACGCCCCAACTGTTTGAAATTATATCAACTCTAGGACTACCGGAAAACTTCCATTCATTTTCTTCATTATCAAAACCAGATAACCATAACCACGAGTAAACAGTATCACCAAACCATAATGCTTTTACAGGAATGATTTTTGCATCAGGTGCAACTCCTTTAATTGTGAATTTTTTTGTGTTGTTGTAAATATCATATTCCTGAACACCTTGAGAAACAATTGATGCAGAAACTGCTGTACCATGTCCCAAAAAATCAGTCATCACACCAAAGAACTGTCCATTTTTGTCCATTGGTGGTAGCAAAGTTCCGTTTACTGCTTTTAATGTGTCATCGATTTCAGATTTTGTGTCTTGAATTATTCCATAAACATCTAATACTTTAGCTCCCACAGTACCTGCACTATAATCAAATTTTCCATCATCATCAAAATCATAAACTAAAAATTCATTTCCATCACCTATCTTAATTGGAGTTTCATCAGTAAAATCAAAATCATAATCAGGTCGTTCTCCACTGGGTAAATCAAATCTTGTGTAATCTTCCCATGATGTTGAAAGATCTGGAATTATTGTATCATAAACACCTTTTACAGTAGAATCTACAACTAATACTGGTACAACTTGAATTCTAGCATTAGCTCCACTAAGAGAACCTTGATACATTATTCCTAGATGATAAATTCCACTTTGAGAGCGAATGTAATCACGATTATTTTGTCCAATTTTCATATCTTCAAGTAAGGTTCCATTAAAAACCGGAGCTCCACCAGCTTGCGGATAAAACGAATTGTAAATTTCTAATTGGGTGCCGTTTCCACCTTGATGTATGTCAAGAAAAACTCCTTTTTTTGTTCGATAAATCTTTGAAGTGATATCTTCAGGCAATGTCTTGGAATAGTTTCTAATAATTCCATCTTTATCAATACTAGCGAAAAATGTAGCATTTGTAAGAATAATTCCTTGACCATCTGCATCTAACATTATTGGAACATTATCTTTGTCTCTGGCCAAAGAATGTTGAATGTCAAGATTTGAAAAATCAACTCCAGTATCAACAACTGCTATATTGACTCCTTTACCAGTGTAACCAAAATCTTCATGAACTTTGTCAGAATTTACAATTTCTCCAATTTTGGAAACTTCTTTGATGTCATCTTGTTGGTGAAATTCCAATGGAAAATCTTCTATTACAAAGTATCCTTGTGATTTAAGTTGAGAAATTTTATTTTCTGTCGACACAATTACTGAAAAAAATCCATTATTTGATTGAACTAAATTAATTTCATTATTAATTTCTGATTTAATATCATTTAATTTACCAGAACCAAAAATAAGATATCTTTTTTGAATTTTTTGTTCTTCGGAAGTAATGGGTTCAAGTGTTACGATACCTGAAGAATAATCAAAAACTGATGAGTTTGGTTGTGAATTTTGTTGAGGTAGATCACCTCCCAAAAAACCATAGGAATTACTAGAAAATGCTGAAATTAGCAGAACTATTGAAAGCAAAATTGCCACTTTGGGCATAGTCATTAAAGTTTTTTTTGCATTATTATAATTATCTTCTTCTTGCCAGTATCACAACTTGTAATGCAACTATAATTCCTATTGCACCAACAATTGGAAATAATAATGAATTAAGTTGTGTAGATGCTTCTTCCATGTTTTCCACTGATGAAGACATGGATGTTACGCTTGAGGCAATGTTAGTGCTAGCTGATGTTAATGTAGAATCAAATTCCTCAATTCTAGATTCTAAAATATCAAGTTCACTTGATGTTTCATCTAAAATAGAATTTAGTTTTACAATTTGTTCTGATATTCCACTAATATCTTGTTTTAGTACATTTGTTGCAGCAGAACCATGTGAAGTTGAGCCCTGACTAAA
>JADFGC010000059.1:0-7071 GCA_022567895.1 Nitrososphaerota archaeon | reverse complement strand
GTGCATCAGTGTACTTGCTGTATAATGGTGAAATTTCAAGAGGTAATTCGTGGTAGATTGAAAGAGATTTTTGTCTGTATTCCTTTAGCCAATCTGGTTCTTTTTTAGATGAAGATAGTTTTTCAATATGGCTTAAATCTATAGATGATAATGCTAGTGACATGGTTAATCAGAACATTGTGGAGACGAGTTGATTAGCCTACAGATCCATCCATTTCTAATTTGATGAGCCTGTTGAGTTCGACAGCATATTCCATAGGAAGTTCTTTTGTAAATGGCTCCATGAATCCATTTACTATAAGGGATAGTGCTTCTTCTTCATTGAATCCTCTTGACATCAAGTAGAAGATTTGTTCATCACCGATTTTTCCTACAGTTGCTTCATGAGTAACTGTGGCATCTTCCGCGTCAATTTCCATGTAAGGATAGGTATCTGTTTTTGCAGTGTCGTCTAGTAGTAATGCGTCACATCTCACAGTTGCTTTTACATTTGTAGCATTTTTTACCACTTTTAGCAGTCCTCTGTAAGTAGACCTACCATTAAGACGACTGACAGATTTTGATGTAACCTTTGATGTCGTATTAGGTGCCAAATGAATCATCTTTGCACCTGTATCTTGATGTTGGTTTTTTCCTGCAAAAGCAACTGAAAGTGTTTCACCATATGCTCTTTCTCCAAGTAAGTAGATTCCAGGGTATTTCATTGTGATTTTACTTCCAATATTTCCATCAATCCACTCAACTGTTGCACCTTCGTATGCATGGGCACGTTTTGTTACAAGGTTGTATACATCGCTACTCCAGTTTTGGATTGTTGTGTATCTTAATTTTGCATCTTTGAGAGCAACTAATTCAACAACTGCACAGTGTAAAGATTCAGATGAATAAACAGGAGCTGTGCATCCTTCAATGTAATGAACTTCAGCACCTTCATCAACAATAATCAAAGTTCTTTCAAATTGACCAATATTTTCTGCATTGATTCTAAAGTATGCTTGTAAAGGCATGTCAACCGTAATTCCTGGAGGAATATAGATGAATGAGCCACCGCTCCATACTGCACTGTTTAGCGCAGCAAATTTGTTATCTTCAGGTGGAATTATTTTTGCAAAGTATTTTTTGAAAAGTTCTGGTTTTTCTTTTAATGCCGTATCAGTATCTAAGAAAATTACTCCTTGTTTTTCTAAATCCTCTCTTAGGTGGTGATATACTACTTCGGACTCATATTGAGCGCCAACCCCAGCAAGGAATTTCTTTTCTGCTTCTGGAATACCAAGTTTATCAAATGTGTTTCTGACATTTTCTGGAACATCATCCCAGTTTTTTTCAGTTTTTTCAGACGCCTTTGCATAATAATAGATATTTTGAAAATCAATCGTACTAAGGTCAGCACCCCAGGTTGGCATTGGTTTTTTCATAAATACTTCAAAAGCTCGTAATCTAAAATCAAGCATCCATTGCGGTTCATTTTTCAGTTTACTGATGCTAATGACAGTTTCTTTTGATAGTCCTTTCTTGCTAAGATGGACATACATGTCTGTAGAATCTTTGAAATCATATTTCGAATAATCCATCTGAATATTCTCAGTTGCCATCGATGACATAACCCCGTTATATTATAAATACATGAGGAAAAATAGGTATAGCTAAATAGCTTTAGCTAACAAAAATATTTTTTATTGTATCAAATGCGCCAGGGACGGTATGCACTTGTGCAGTAATGTTTTCAACGTTAAACTTTTGCAATTCGTCAGCTGTGAATGATCCAATTGCTACAACGTTAATCTTTTGTAAAATGTTTAGAAGGTTTTTTTCTTCATAATCTTTTAACATTATTTCAAAAAAAGCTCTTACAGAGGATGCACTGGTAAAAACAATTCCATCTATCTTTGATTGAGAAAAAAGTTCTCTAAATTCATTCCATTGAGTTGTGTCACGAAATGCGCAAACATCATAGAGATGAATTTCATTTACCTCTAAACCAATTTTTTCAAGAAGATTTTTTAGAAAAGGTGTTGAAGCTCCGCTTCGAGGAACGATGACTTTTTTTCCAACTGCATTTAGTTTTGTAAAAACTTCACCCACTCCAACAGATGAAAATCTTTTTGGCATATGTGATACTTTGATTCCTTCATTTTCAAGTGCAGTTTTTGTTTTTGGTCCAACTGCAACTACAGTTGTATTTGCAACTGCAAGTTGTAGTTGTTGTAATTTTGAAACTTGCTTTGCCATATCAAAAAGTAGTTTGACTGCTTTTGAGCTCATAAACACAGAGTAATCAGGATCTTCTAGTTTCAGATGATTTAGAAACTCTTCAACAATTTTTTCACCCTTGCTTACAAGCTCAATTGTTGGAAGGGGTAAGGGCTTTGCACCATCTTTTGTCATTAATTCAATAAACTCTTGAGAATCATCCTTTGAGCGAGTGATTGCGATTGTTTTTCCTTGAAGCATATTATTTCCAACCTATTGTTTTTGAAAGATCAACAACTTTGCCTATTATAATTATAGAGGGCGGTTTTATTTTTTGTTGCTTTACTTTCTGAGCAATATTTGAGATTGTGCCTTTGATGGTTTTGTGTTTAGGAGTTGTACCGTTTTGAATTACTGCTACAGGGGTATTTTTTGCCATTCCACCTTTAGCCAATTCCCTGCAAATAATATCAATTCGTGAAAGGCCCATCATAATCACAATAGTATCAACAGATTTTGCTAGTCTTTTCCATTTCACTGATTCTTTTTTCTTTTCAGGATCTTCATGACCAGTTACAAAAACTACTGATGAAGCATGTTTTCTATGAGTAAGAGGAATTCCAGAATAGGTAGCAGAACCAATTCCTGATGTAATGCCTGGAACGATTTCACATTTTATCTTGTGACTTTTAAGAAATTCTGCCTCTTCTCCACCTCTACCAAAAATTATTGGGTCTCCGCCCTTTAGTCTAACGACATTTTTTTTCTTTTTTGCAAACTTTAACATTAACTCATTTGTGCTATCTTGATGTTTGTAATCATCCCCTGCTGCTCGTCCAACGTATACCTTTTCAGCTTTCTTTGGAATTATTGATAGAATTTTTTTACTTACCAATCTATCGTATAGTACAACATCAGCTTTTTTCAAAAGCTCGACGGCTTTAACGGTGATTAATTTATCATCACCTGGTCCTGCCCCAACAAGGTAAACTTTACCGCTCATTTTTTGTTCCACTCCTCTACTTTTTCTCTCCAATTTAATGCAAGTTCATTTACTCCTTGCTTAACAAGTTCCTCACCAACCATTTTCCCCAAGCCTTTTGGGTCGCTTTTATCACCAGTTTTTTCAACAAGCAATGATTTTGTACCGTCAACTGAGAATGCCATGACTTGTAGTGAGAGGTTTTCTCCATTAGATTTTGCATAAGCACCAACAGGAAACTTACAACCAGATTCTACAAAATTTGATAGTGCTCTTTCAGATTCAATTTCCGCCCTAGTATCTTTGTCTTCAATTTTTTTCAGCATAGAAATAGTATCAGAATCATCCTCTCTTGCAACTATTGCTAAAGCACCTTGTCCAGGTGAAGGAAAAAATTCTCCTATTGGTAAATTTGAAAATTTTACATCAAGTCCAAGTCGTGATATTCCTGCTTTGGCTAGTACTATTGCATTGTAATTTTCTTCATCGATTTTTTCAATTCTAGTTTCAATATTTCCTCTGATTGGTTTTACTACCAAATCTGGTCGTTTTCTTGTGATTTGGACAGCTCTTCTAAGACTACTTGTTCCAATTACTGCGCCAGATTCAATATTTTCAAGAGTTTTTTCTTGAGTCGAAATAAAGACATCATTTGGTGACTCTCGTTTTGGAACGCATGCAAGAATTAGATTTTCTGCAAGTCTTGAAGGAACGTCTTTCATACTATGAACTGCAAAATCCACCTCTTTTTCTGCGACAGCTCTATCAATTTCTTTTTCAAAAATTCCTTTTTGATCAATTGTAAATAATGGTCGTGCGTCAGTATCGCCTTTTGTTTTGATTGTTTTGATTTCAAATTCGGTATCTGGATTAACTTTTTTTAATTCTGAAATAACCCAGTTTGTTTGTGCAAGGGAAAGCTGGCTTCCTCGTGTGCCAATTTTATATTTCAATTCTTCACCGCTTTTAATGCATAATAATATGCGTTTAGTGCATCATTGAAATCGGTCTTTGTATGAGCATCAGATAGAAAAACTACCTCAAACTGAGAGGGTGCCACAAAAACTCCTTTTTTCAATAATGAATGAAATAGTTTTTTGAATTTTTTTGCATCTGATTTTATGGCAGATTTATAGTCCACAACAGGTGTTTTTGTAAAGAAAATCTGCAACATTGAGGCTGTGAAATTGATTTGATGGGGGATTTTCAAGTCAGCTGCAATATCATCTAATGCCCTAGCGAGTAAAGCACAGTATCGTTCAAGTCTTGGATATAGCTTGTTTTTGATTTTGTTCATTATAGTAATAGAGCTGATTGCAGCACTCACTGAAATTGGATTTCCAGCAAAAGTGCTTGCTTGGTATACTTTACCTCCAGGTGTTAATTGTTCCATAATCTCTTTTTTTCCACCAACTGCAGCTATGGTAAAGCCATTACCGAGTGCTTTTCCCAAAGTTGTGATATCTGGTTTTATTCCAAAATGTTGTTGTGCTCCACCAGGAGAAACTCTAAACCCAGTAACTATTTCATCAAATATCAATGGAATGTTATTTTCTTTGGTAATTTTTCTAATGTCTTTAAGAAAATTTTTTTCAGGAAGAATTAATCCCATATTTGCAAGTATTGGTTCCACAATAACTCCAGCAATGTCTTTGTTTTTTCTTACGACTTTTTGTAATTCGTCAGAATTATTGTATTGAACAACAAGTGTGTTTTTTGAAATCTCCTTTAAACTACCTTCAGAAACTGAAATTCCATAATGAGCTGAGCCAGAACCAGCTTTAACTAATACAGAATCATGGGCCCCATGATAACATCCTTCAAATTTTATGATTTTGTTCTTCTTGGTGAATCCTCTAGCTAATCGAATTGCAGTCATTGTTGCTTCGGCACCAGTGTTTACAAGACGAACTTTGTTTATTGATGGAAAGTTTCTAATGATTAATTTTGATAATTTTATTTCTTGTTCTGATGGTGTTCCAAACAGAGTCCCATTTTTTAGTTGCTTTGAAACTGAAGAAATAATTTCTTTTCTTGTATGGCCAAGTAATAATGCACCATAACCATTACAAAAATCAATGTAACGATTATTGTCTTCATCCCAAATATGGCCACCTTGTGATTTTTTTGCAAAGAATGGATATGGTTCGTAATATCTAACAGGACTATTAACTCCCGATGGAATAACTCGTTTCGCTTCTTCAAACAGTTTTTTGGACTTGGCCATCATTTGGAATGAATTTTGGTTCTTTTTATTCGTAATATTTTCTATACTGGCTATATAGAACTAAAAGAATTCAGCATGAGGTTTTTCTGAAATAAATTACTAAACTAAGATTCGCATTTTACTACTAGATCGCCATCTGAGTTATTGGCGTCTGTACACGAATCATTGTCATCTCCACCATCAATTATATCCAT
The DNA here is from genome assembly GCA_022567895.1 of Nitrososphaerota archaeon. Lineage (GTDB taxonomy): Archaea > Thermoproteota > Nitrososphaeria > Nitrososphaerales > Nitrosopumilaceae > DRGT01. Next base: position 1,475 of record JADFGC010000059.1, on the reverse strand, counting down.
TCCAGTACCACCTGTAATGACATCGCTTCCCGATTTACCTTTGATGATATCGTTTCCTTCGCCTCCATTCAAACCATCATTTCCTTCATCACCAAAGATAATATCATCACCTTCACCGCCAAAGATACAATCATTTCCTTTACCACCACTAATGATATCATCTCCACCATGTGCAAAGATCAAATCAGGTAGATTTGTGCCAACCAAAATATCATCAGCAGGGGTTCCTTCAATCAAGTTATAGTATGAAATTGGTTTTCCGCATGCTTGAACCTCTATTGTTTGAGTTGCGCTAACAGAATTACCAAATGAATCTATTGCAGTCCAAGTTACCAAAGTTTGTCCAAGTGAAAATGTTTGTGGTGCATCATTAGAAATGCTTGGTAAAGGATCTGCAAGATCGGTACTTGTTGCCTCACCAATTGAAACAATTGTTTCTAAACCAATAGCATCAACTATGGCATTATCTGGAATAGTAAGTTCTGGAGCAGTTGTATCAATAATTGTAATTTTTTGATTTATACTAGCAGAGTTTCCTGCTGCATCAGTCGCAGTCCATGTGACAATTGTTTCTCCTAATGAGAACAAGGATGGTGCATCATTTGTGATAGTTACTTGGCTAATACTATCTTCTGCAGATAGTGGAATTAGTGAAACTTGATTCTCATTAGCGGAAGTGGCTTCTAGCGTGATATCATCCATTGAAAGAACGGATGGAGGAGTAGTATCAACGAGAGAGATGATTTGAGTCGCATTAGCTGAATTGCCAGAAGTATCTGTGGCAGTCCAAGTAACAATTGTCTCACCTAGAGAAAATAGTGAAGGAGTGTCGTTTGTGATTGTATCTATGGCAACAGCATCAGTTGCTTGGGCCTCAGCTAGTATAACCGTATTATTGTACATTGATTGCGCCTCTATTACAATATCAGAAGGTGGAATGATTGATGGTGCTGTTGTATCAACTATGAAAATTTGCTGAATTTCACTTGCAGTATTTCCCGCTGCATCTGTTGCAGTCCATGTAATTGAAGTTAGTCCAAAGGGAAAAGTTTCTGGTGCATCATTTGTAATTGAAGTGACTCCTACTGCATCAGAATATTTAGCTGTTCCATATTCTACCTCATTTCCTAGAGCACTAGTTGCCTCAACTGTTTGAGCAGGTGGTGCATTCAATTTTGGTGTTGTTGTATCAACAACTGAAACTGTTTGCGTAATAATAGCAGAGTTTCCTGCAGCATCAGTGGCATTCCATGTTACTATTGTGTCACCAACTGGGAATAAGGAAGGAGCATTATTGTTTAATGAAGATACCCCAACAGCATCTTCTACAATTGGGGTTTGTAACTCAACTATATTGTCATTTTCTGAAGCAGCTTCAACAATAATTGTTTCATTTGGAATGATTTTTGGTGCAATTGTGTCAACTACAGATACTGTTTGTGCAGCACTTGCACTATTTCCTGCAGCATCGATTG